>DAOUMT010000326.1:0-9952 GCA_034409195.1 Dehalococcoidia bacterium | reverse complement strand
TGCTGTTCATCCGAGAAATAAACGATAGCTTCCTGAAGGCTTTGTGGAATCATGTTCATCACCCTCTCTCTATTCATGATTCCATTCTAGCACAGAAAAGGTGATTTGTCAAGTATATTGTTGCCTTATGAAAGGGGGGGAATTTGCCCTTCGACAGGCTCAGGGTGAACGGAGTTTATGAGTCTGTTAGCTGGTGTTGGCGTTGAAGACAAGCCCCTCGGTGCTGAGGTCGACGGTGACTTCGTCGCCTTCTTTGAACTCGCCCTGCAGTATCTTCTTGGACAGCGGGTTCTCTACTTCACGCTGGATGGTCCGTTTCAACGGGCGCGCGCCAAACGTGGGGTCGAACCCGGTCTTGGCCAGCCAGTCTTTGGCAGACTCGGTCAGCACTACGGTTATCTTCCGGTCGGCCAGCCGTTTCTCCACTTCTTTCATCTGCAGGTCGACTATCTGCCGTATCTGCTCTTCGGTCAACGGACGGAACACTATCACTTCGTCTATCCTGTTGAGGAACTCGGGACGGAAGGTCTTCTTCAACGCACTTTCAAGCTCGGCCTTGAGCCGCTGGTGCTCGCTCTCGGCCTGAATGTCATGCCGGAATCCCAGAGAGCCGCGTTGAAACTCCTGGCTCCCCAGGTTCGAGGTCATGATGAGCACGGTGTTCTTGAAGTCGACTGTCCTGCCATGCCCATCGGTCAGCCGCCCGTCTTCCAGTATCTGCAGCAGGATGTTGAATACGTCGGGATGCGCCTTCTCTATCTCGTCGAACAGTATGACTTTGTAGGGACGGCGCCGCACAGCCTCGGTGAGCTGCCCGCCTTCTTCATACCCGATGTAGCCCGGCGGAGCACCGATGAGTCGCGATACGGTGTGCTTCTCCATGTACTCCGACATGTCAAGCCTCACCATGGCCTCCTCGTCATCGAAGAGGAACTCGGCCAGCGCACGCGCAAGCTCTGTCTTGCCTACGCCGGTCGGCCCCAGGAAGATGAAGCTGCCGATGGGCCGCTTGGGGTCTTTCAACCCGGCACGCGCTCTCCTGATGGCATCGGACACGGCGCTGACGGCCTCGTCCTGTCCCACAATCCTGCGGTGCAGGCTTTCCTCCATGTGCACGAGCTTTTCGGTCTCACCCTCCAGCATGCGGCTCACCGGGATGCCGGTCCACTTGGAGATAAGCTCGGCGATGTCTTCCTCGGTAACTACCTGTCTGATTTTCTTGTCCTTAAGCCATTTGTTCTTGGCTTCATCGTATTCTTTCTCAAGGGAAAGCCGCTGCGCCTTGAGCGTGGCGGCCTGCTTGTAGTCGCCGCGCTGCGAGACTGCCTCCTCTTCGTCGGAGAGCTGCTTGATTCTCTTCTCCAGGCTCTTGACCTCCTGCGGAGGGCTCTCGGTATCTATCCTCAGCTTGGATGCGGCTTCGTCGATCAGGTCTATGGCCTTGTCGGGAAGGTGCCGGTCGGAGACGTAACGCTGGCTGAGCCTGGCTGCGGCATCCAGTGCCGTATCGTCTATCTTGATCTTGTGATGGGCTTCATAGCGGGCCCTCAGCCCTTTCAGCATCTCGATGGTGTCCTCTATGCCGGGCTCGTCTATATACACCGGCTGGAATCTTCTCTCCAGGGCGCGGTCTTTCTCCACGTACTTCTTGTACTCATCAAGCGTGGTAGCGCCCAGCGCCTGCAGCTCGCCACGGGACAGCGCCGGTTTAAGCATATTGGACGCATCTATGGCCCCCTCGGCAGCGCCTGCGCCGACGACGGTATGCAGCTCGTCGATGAAAAGCACGATCTCGCCCTGAGCACGCCTTATCTCATCCATGACAGCCTTGAGGCGCTCCTCGAACTCGCCGCGGAATTTGCTGCCCGCGACCAGCGCTCCCATGTCCAGGGCAATGACACGGCGCCCCTTCAGAGAGTCGGGGACATCGCCGGCCACGATCTTCTGGGCCAGTCCTTCGGCGATGGCGGTCTTGCCCACGCCGACCTCGCCGATGATGACGGGATTGTTCTTGGTGCGGCGGGTCAGTATCTGCATCACCCGCCTTATTTCTTCGTCACGCCCGATAACGGGGTCGAGCTTGCCTTCCCTGGCGAGCTCCGTGAGGTCGCGGCTGTATTTCTCCAGGGCGCGGTATTTGCTCTCCGCCCTGGGGTCGGTGATACGCTGCCCGCCGCGGATGTCCTGAAGGGCACGGTATATCTTCTCCTGGTCGACGCCGAACTCCTTGAGAATCCGGGCCGAATCTCCATTTTGCTCTCCGGCGATGGCTATGAGCAGGTGCTCTGCGCCCACGAACTCGTCTTTGAGCCTGCTGGCCTCGTTGGAGGCGCTCTGGAACACACTGGCGACACGGGGGGTGGCGTATATCTGCGCTGCGTCGTAAGCTACTTTGGGGATGCGCTGCAGCACCTGCTCCACCCGCTCTCTCATCCGCCCGATATCGACGCCAAGCTCCTTGAGTACGTCAACGGGGACGCTGCTCTCCTGCTGGAGCAGGGCAAGGAGTATATGCTCCACGTCCCACTGGTTATGGCGGTATTGCCGCACGATTTCCTGCGAAGCGGCAAGCACCTCCTGGGCTTGTTCAGTAAACTTTTCTGGCTTCATCATGGTTTTTGTTCTCCCTCTGGCAAAATCTCAACATTGAGATTGTTGAATTACTATATCAACCCCCTAAATCCCCCATTCTTTGGGGGACTTTAAGGGCTGGGGGGACATCCTTCGACCATCCTTCGACTGGCTCAGGACGGGACTCAGGACAGGCTCCCGAAACCCCCGGTCCCGTTGTAGACGGGACACCTCTTTTTTATTTGTTATCAACCCTCTTTTTATTCCAAGATATTAAGTTTGGGGCTTGTTGAAATCACGCTTCGGCCTCGCTGAGGCGGTTTATCCGCTGCTCTAACTCCTGTATCTCTTTCTCCATCTCGGCCATGCGCTGGCTCATCCTGATGATGACCTCCACTCCGGCCAGGTTGACTCCCAGGTCATCGATGAGGGCCTTTATTTTGCGCAGATGTTCGATGTCGCTGGCGGAGTAAAGACGCCTGTTGCCCCGGGAACGCGAGGGCTCGATCATGCCCGCCCGCTCGTAGTACCTCAGTGTCTGGACGTGCACGCCCAGCATGTTAGCTGCCACGCTTATCACATAGCGGGGCTCGGAATATTCACCTTCCATAGCCTTTGACCTCCGTGGTTGACGCATTTGACATCATCGTTTAGTGCGAAATCGATTTTAGCTGCTGGAAAAGCTCCTTCTCCTTTGCGGATAGCTTTTGCGGCAGGACAACGTTGACCTTGGCAAAGAGGTCTCCCTTGGTATTGTTGCCGAGGTGAGGCATTCCCTGCCCGGCAAGACGAAACACCCTGCCGTTCTGAGTCTCGGACGGTATCCTGAGGGCCAGCCTCTTGCCTTCCAGAGTAGGCACTTCAACCTCTCCGCCCAGAACAGCATCGGTCAGGGGAACGGGGATATCCACATGAAGGTCGTCGTCTGTTCTCTGGAACCGGCTGTGCGGCCTCACCGAAATCATCAGGTAAAGGTCGCCTGCCTGTCCTCCCATCCGTCCCGGCCCGCCCTTGCCAGCGATCCTGACGCGAGAGCCGTCTCTGACTCCGGGGGGAATCTTGACCTCGAGACGTTTGGGAGTAAGCACAGTCCCTGTAGCTCCGCAGACGCGGCAACCCTTGCCCTTACAGACGGAGCACGGTTCCTCCACCTGCATCTCGAGGATTCTGCTCGTACCCCGGTAGGCCTCCTCCAGAGATACCTCGACAGGATGTTCAAAGTCCTGACCTCTCATGGGGCGGCGGGAAGTCCTGCCTCTGGAACCGTGCAGGATAGAATCGAAGATATCTCCAAAACCCTCGGCTCCGCCCATGTCGCCGAAATCGAATGGAGTGCCACCTCTCCTGAACTCCCAGGTCTGCTGCTGCGGACCTGCTTGGCCTCCTGCCCTGGCGAACTGGTCGGAGTACTGCCAGTTCTCGCCGAACTGGTCATATTTCTTGCGTTTCTCAGGGTCGGAGAGCACCTCGTGGGCCTCGTTTATCTCCTTGAACCTGGACTCGGCCGACTTGTCGCCGGGATTAACGTCAGGGTGATACTGGCGGGCCAGCTTCCTGTAAGCCTGCTTTATATCCTTGTCGGTGGCGTTTTTGCTCACTCCCAGAATCGCATAATAGTCCTTGGCCGCCATAGCTAAGCCTCCTGAAAGGTATTATAATTATTGACAATAGCATTGTCAAGTAGTATTAATAACATAATTATTACGTATTATGAGGCGTACCTATAGTAGCTTGCGAATGAAGAGTGTATTGCATCACGCTGAACTTGACGTAGCGAGATAGGGCAACATATAATTAGGCCAAGATAACGTGCGGAGGATTTGAGGTGAAAGTCGAGGGGAGGTGGTCCGGCTCGGGGACGGTAGCTCTTCAGACTTTAGGCTGCAAGCTGAATCAGGCAGAGACGGAGTCGCTGGCTCGCGAGTTCGTCGCGGCTGGTTATCAGGTAGTCACACCTGACGATGCTGCCGATATCTATGTGCTGAACACGTGCACGGTTACTCATATCGCTGACCGCAAGTGCCGCAATCTGTTGAGGCTGGCCCATCGGCGAAACCCGGGTGCATTGATAGTGGCTGCAGGCTGCTATGCGGAGCGGGCTGCTGCTGAGGTCGGGGGGATCGAGGGGGTGGGGCTGGTGGTGGGCAACAGGGACAAGGCAAGGCTGGCAGAGATAGTCCAGGCCAGAAGCAATGGCAATGGTAGCTGTGGGGCTGGGGATATTTGTAGAAGCTCCTTTCGTACCCGTGCGCTGGTAAAGATTCAGGAGGGCTGCGGTCAGAGCTGTTCGTTTTGTGTGGTGCCCAGGGTTCGAGGGCGTGAGATAAGCCGCTCTCAGAACGATATTATCGATGAGGTCAAAGCCAGGGTAGCCGAAGGCTATAAAGAGGTGATATTGACCGGCACCAGGATCGGCAGCTATGAGCACGATGGCGGACTCAGAACGCTGGTCGAGCGCATCCTCAGGGAGAGCGAGGTGCAGCGGCTGCGCCTTTCCTCTCTGGAGCCCTGCGACCTGACTCCTGAACTATTGAGCCTCTGGCGAGACAGCCGTCTTTGTCCGCACATACACCTGCCACTGCAGAGCGGCTGCGACTCGGTGCTCCAGAGGATGGGGCGCGCTTATGACACTGCTGATTATGAGCGTGCGGCTGCGCGGGCCCGGGAGGCTATGCCGAACCTGGCATTGACCACTGATGTCATGGTGGGATTCCCCGGCGAGGGCGAGGTGGAGTTTGGCGAGAGCTACCGCTTCTGCGAGCAAATGGGATTTGCTGCCATGCATGTTTTCCCTTACTCGGTCCGTCCCGGCACTAAAGCTGCGAGGATGGGAGATAAAGTAGGAGATATCGAAAAGAAGCGGCGCTGCCAGCTTATGCTCGATCTGGCTCGCAGAGGCAGCCGGAGCTTCCGGGGGCAGTTCGTAGGACAGACAATGAATGTGTTATGGGAGGGTAATAAAGACAGCATCTGGTTCGGGCTAACTGAAAACTATATGAGGGTATTTCTTCTCGGGCAAAAGCCGCTAGCTAATCAGATAGCGGAGGCGAAGATAGTTGCCCAACACGATGGGCTGCTGCAAGGTGAACTAATAAATTAAATATTTGAGCTTTCGCAGGGTAGGGGGTAGGTTATGAGCAATACAGATGTAGCATTTTTGGTACTATTTTTTGTCTGCTTGCTGCTTTCAGCTTTTTTCTCCAGCTCTGAGACAGCTTATATCTCTCTACAGAGGCTGCGGATAAAACATCTCGCGCGCACTGACCACGCCGACAGCGCTGCTGCCAGGCAGGTCGCCACAATGACTGAAAAGCCCGAGCGACTGCTAACCACTGTGCTTCTGGGGAATAATCTGGTCAACACCGCTGCTGCAGCTCTGGCTACGATTCTGATTGCTTCTGCGTTGAGTGAAGGGCAGGCCGTACTGGCGACTACGCTGGGTGTGAGCACGCTGTTGCTTATCTTCGCGGAAGTATTTCCCAAGGTTGTGGCTACTAGGTATGGTGAGAGGTTAGCTTTTCTATATGTTACGCCGATGAGGATATTGATATGGGCGCTGTCGCCTGTAGATACGGTGCTCGTCTGGATCGGCGACAAATTAGCCACATTGGTAGGAGCTTCCGCCGTACCCAAGGTGCTGACAAGTGAGGCGGAAATCCGCACTGCTGTCTCAGTCGGGGCAGAGGAGGGAACTCTCGAGGAGGCTGAGGCTGAGATGGTAGAGGCGGTGTTTCGCTTCGGAGACCGGCGGGTATCTGAGGTAATGACCCCTCGCCCCAGCGTTACCTGGGTGGAAAAAGGCACTACGATACATGATTTTCTCGCCATCTATGCCCAGAATCCCCATTCCCGATTCCCCGTGTATCAAGACATCAGGGACAAGGTAGTGGGAATCCTCTGGATAAAAGACCTCCTTATGGCGCAGGCTCAAGGCTCGTGCCGGGAAGACAGCCTGATCGATGAACTGCTGCGTCCGGTTCATTTTGTCCCTGAGAATAAGCTGGTGGCCGAGCTTTTCGCTGAGCTGCAGAAGTCAGGTGACCATTTGGCCATAGTTGTAGATGAGTTCGGTGGCATCGCCGGTATGGTAACTGTGGAAGAGCTGCTTGAGGAAATCGTGGGAGAGCTGCAGGATGAGCTGACCAAGACGAGGAAAAGTATCGAGCCTGTGGGTGAAAACAGTTTCCAGATAGACGGCGAAACCAGGATTGAAGAGGCCAACGAGAAGCTGAAATTAGGAATTCCTGAAGGGCCTTATGAGACGGTTGCCGGCTTTGTGTTGAATTCACTTGGCCACATCCCTAAAGAGGGAGAGCAGTTGAAATATGATAAGTTGAAGATGGCGGTAACTGCGATGAAGGGGTTGAAAATAGAAAAAGTCCTGGTCACCAAGGAGGAAGATGCAACGGCTGCGGCTGACGTTCAGCAGGGGTGAAGAGCTAAAATATATCTCACATCTGGACTTGATGAGGCTATGGCAGAGAGCTCTGCGCCGTGCTGATATTCCTCTAGTCTATTCTCAGGGCTTTAGTCCCCATCCCAGGCTATCGCTGGCAGCGCCCTTAGCTGTGGGAGTGACCAGCAGCGGGGAGCTTATCGATATTTTCCTGGAGCGGCGGGTCTCACCGCACTTTTTTATCAAAGTAGTGAGGGGACAGCTACCTCGCGGTATCGATATCTCCGAGGTAGTCGAGGTGGGGCTGGGCCTGCCTTCACTGCAATCTCAAGTGCGCTCTGCTGAATACAGGGTCGTGGTTGAGACCGATAGGAAACCGAATGAGGTAGAAAATGCTGTCGCTTCCCTGCTCTCCAGTGATAAATTGCCGTGGCAGCATAACCGGGACAAAGAGGTTCGCAAATACGACCTGCGGAGCCTGGTCGATGACCTGTGGTTGATAGAATATCATTCTCCTGAGTTCACTATGGGGATGAGGCTGCGTTGCGACGGCTCGGGCACTGGCAGGCCCGAACAGGTGCTTTCAGCCCTTGGTTTTGCAGTTCACCCTAAATCCATTCACCGTACTAGGTTGATTTTAGAGGAGCAGGCTAAACCTGTTACTTATTGATAAGCTGGGGATGTGTCAGAGCAAACACTGGATTCTCAGAGACAGGAGAAGGCGCGAGAATATGCCCGAATAAGGCATCGGCTTTTCTTCATCGACCTGGCGCTGGGCGCTGTTTTCCTGCTCGTATTATTGTTCAGCGGGCTCTCCAGCGGGCTGAGGAATCTTCTGGACTTTCCCCAGTCGGCGAGGGTCGCTCTCTATTTTTTGATTGTGGTGATAAGCTACGGTGTTACTTCGGCCCCGCTGGATTTATATAGCGGCTTCATCCTGCCGCACCGATACGGAATGTCCTCCCAGAACTTGAAATCGTGGCTGGCTGATCAGTCGAAAGGTTTAATTCTGGCTCTGGCGCTGGGCACGGGACTTGTGGTTATCGTCTATTTATTTCTTCAGGAATTCCCCCACGCTTGGTGGCTGCTGGCCTTCGCGATTGCAGTACTCGTCAGCGTGGTCCTGACCAACCTGGCGCCCCTGCTGATACTACCCCTTTTCTTTAAGACCAAGCCGCTTGATGACTCCGAGCTCCGCCAGAGGCTGCTCAGTCTGGCCGAGCGGGCCCAGACTAAGGTCAGGGGTATCTTTGAGATCAAGTTCAGCAGCAAGACCAGCGCGGGCAATGCTATGTTGATGGGATGGGGCAACACGAGACGCATTATAATCAGCGACACCATGTTGCAGCGCTATTCGCCCGAAGAAATCGAGGTAGTGATGGCCCACGAGCTTGGCCATCACCGCCACGGCGATGTCGTCAGGCTCATGATAGTACAATCAGCGCTGATACTCTTAGGGTTCTACCTGGTGAACCTGGTACTTAATCGGGCTGTGCCGGGATTGAATTTCGAGGGCATCTCCGATGTAGCTGCGCTACCTCTGCTGGCGCTAGTCTTGGCCGCCTTTACTGTCGTGCTGTCGCCCCTGGGCAACGCCTATAATCGCCATCTCGAGGAAGCGGCAGACCGCTATTCTCTGGCCACTACTAAAAATCCCGATGCGTTTGAAACTATGCTTACCAGGCTCACCGATCAAAATCTGTCGGAGTCCAAACCCAGCAGATGGGTGGAAGTCCTATTTTACGACCATCCCCCTTATTACAAGCGCGTGGAGCTGGCTAACCGTTATCGAAAAGAGGGTAAGTGATGAGGCTTATTTTGGTCAGACATGGAGCGACTAAGTGGAACCAGGAGCGCCGGATACAGGGTGTGAGCGACCTGGGGCTGAGTGAAGCAGGTAAAAAGCAGGCGGAAGCACTGGCCCGTGCTCTCAAGGACGTTAAGGTGGATATTATTTATACCAGCCCCTTGAGGCGGGCACAGGAGACAGCCCGCGCTATAAGCCGCTTTCATCAGGTTGACGTAGTGCCCCTCGATGGCCTGAAAGAGCTGGATGTCGGCGAAGTCGATGGCATGACATACGATGAGATGAGGCTTCACCACAGCGAGTTTTTCAACAAATGGATGTCGGACTTCACTTCGGTGAGGTTGCCCGGCGGCGGGACTGTGCCGGAGCTTCGAGACCGATGCTGCTCCACTATTCAGGATATCGTGAAAAAGGAGGAGACAGGAACGGGGGAGAAATGTGATGACGAAGATAAGATAGTGGTTGCGGTCACTCACTTTTTCCCCATTATATGCATTATTTGCGATGCACTGGGACTGGATTTACTGTATTGCAGAAGGTTGAGGTTGGATGTGGCATCTATGTGCACTCTCGAATTCAATCCAGAGAGAGCGGTGCTCGTCTCTTACAACGATACCTGCCATTTGAGACAGGGAATCTGATGATTCGCCAGCAGCCGTTGCCACGAAGGGTTTTGCGGTTTATCCGGGAACATAATCTGGTCAGGGAAAACGAACTTCTATTGGTAGGTGTCTCGGGTGGGCCGGACTCGGTATGCCTGATTCATATACTGGCCGGTCTCCGAAAGACTTTAGGGATAGAACTGCATATCGTTCACCTGAACCATATGCTGCGCGGCGCTGAGTCGGATGCAGACGCTGATTACGTGTCTTCGCTGGCACATGAAATGGGAATACCAGCAACTATAGAGAAGAGAGAGGTCAAGGCTTATCAAAAGAAGCATCGTCTGTCTCTGGAAGAAGCGGCACGGGAGGTAAGGTATGCCTTTTTCTCAGAGGTTGCCTGTTTTCTAGGTAGCGACGCGGTGGCGGCGGGGCACACCGCCGATGACCAAATCGAGACTATCCTGATGCACCTCGTGCGCGGTACCGGCCTTGCCGGGCTGCGCGGAATGCAGCCGTGCAGCGCTTTGCATTCTCCTAACGCTAGAGAGCTAAAGATAATAAGGCCTCTGTTGG
>DAOUMT010000325.1:0-4387 GCA_034409195.1 Dehalococcoidia bacterium | reverse complement strand
TACTGAAGCTGTACTAAGCATGTTACCCACAAAGACATCAAGAAGTCATAAAAGAAGAGGGGGAAAGCTTAAAAAATTGTGACATTTTTGCTAAGTGTTTAGCAGCAATCCAGGTGGTGCTTTAGCTCCAAAATGAGATGCTTTGGGTGTGTTCCAAGCTCATGTTCTTTGCTAATCCATTCAGCAACAGGCACAGAACGAAATGGTATGATACATTGGGCCCAGATGCTGATCGGTGTACCATTTAGAAGCTACCGAGGCATCGTGGCGCACTGGCAGCCATGGTTCTTGTTGATTGCGGCTTTCCATGTTTTCTGCTGCAGCCTCAGGCTACTTCAGTTTTTTGACTATCTCGACGAACTCTTTTTGTGGGAATGCCTTCAGCGCCTTTGTCCGCACATTGCCTTGGGAACCAAGTGCCAACAGGAATGACATACCTGTTTCATCATCGGGTACTTCGCCGATTGCCATGTAATCATATTCCCCCAATACTGCATAGAAACCCAGGTTCTTGCCCCCCATCGCCTCAAGGAGTTTCATCCCTGCCTCGATTCGATTCCCTGCCTCTTTGATATTCTTAATGCCCTGGTCGGTCAGGTTAAATAGAATAACCCAGGTCTGCATGTCCTCACCTCCCTTCCTCGGAAATACAGCCAGTGCGCCACCGCCCCAGACATACAGAATACGGATGCCTCGGGCCAAATTAAGGTTGTTGCCCCTACCATTTGAGTTTCGGATTAGCGCATGATTCAGTGGTCAGGGCTTAGAATTTACCTTCTGCTGTGCCAGCTCGCGTTGATACGCCTTCCAGCCGGGGCACCAGCCCGTGTGCCAGCGCCAGATTTTGCTGATTATGGAGTTAGGGTTTTTCTCGGCGCGCTTGCACATACCGCAGTTTTCGCATCGCGATTTCATGGCGGCACCTCCGTTCCCTGGAGTAGCTAGAATCCTAGCAGTAGCGAAGGCGGTTGTCAAATTAGGTAGGGGCATAAAATTTTGTGCCCCTACGCTGCTCATTTTTAGCCAGGCATGGGATAGCCTTTTTGTTTTACGCCATTTAATGCTGTAGGGGCGAGGTCCCCTAGCCCTGGGCGCGGCAACCGCGCCCCTACAACAGCCCTTTCTTTTTGTAGTAGAGCTCGTAGCCCCCTACCGTCAAGGCCAGGTCCATGTCGGTCAGGGTCATGGCGAAACGACTGGAAGCGGCTTCTTTGATTCTGCTGCTAATATCCTCAGTTGTTCCGCCATCCTTTAAGGCCTGGAGAATTATGTCGCCGATGATGCGGGTATTTTTCTCCGCCTGCGTAATCAGCTTATCGGGATCGCGACCCACCACACCGCCGTGGGCATAGAAGATAATTCGAGCATTCAGCTTCCTCAGCTTTTCCATGGTCTCCAGGTATACTTCCTGGTCGAAGCTGGGCGGTGCTACAGCAGGCAGCAAGGTCCGGTTGCCCTCGCCTCCGGGCAATCCTAGCGCCTCGCCGCAGAAGATGCCCTTCACGCTGCGGTCGAAGATGGCGATGTGATGGGGCGCGTGGCCCGGTGCATAGATAATCTGCATCTCTCTGCCATCGACCTTAACTATCTCGCCATCCGCTACGGACTTTATTTGAGATTCCGGAATGGGGAGAATCGGCCCGAACCCGGCCTCGAAGTCTTCGCCGAAAACAGTTTTGGTGCTCTCGATGAGGCGGGATGGGTTGACCGCATGTTTCACTCCGGCAGGGTGAACCAGCACCTTTGCCTGTGGGAAAAGCTGGGCCAGCCTCCCGGCACCGCCTGCATGGTCTACGTGGATGTGGGTAGGGATGATATAGGACAAATCCTTTATTTCTAACTTCTTCATCGCTTCTTGAATCTCGGGAACCAGGGCCCCGGGGCCAGGGTCTATCACCACCCCCTGAGCCTCTTTGATAAGGTATACCGTAAACAGGCTGGTCATCACCGGCAGGCCTGCCTCAAGGCGGTAAATCTTATCAGCCACTTCTTTTAAATCCGGCATGGCTTTATCCTCTCATCTAATGAGCTTTCTCAACCTGAACCAGCGCCGTATTGGTGCAGCACGCACCGCCGGGAGAACAGGCATCGTTGGTCAATATGTTGGCGCAGCCACCCCGGTCTATGCCCTTCTCATCGGGATCGTACCAGGCACCCTGCGGGACATCCACCACGCCCGGCATAATGCGCTGGCTGACCCTGGCCGGGATTACCATCTGGCCCCGGTCGTTGAACACCCTGACTAGGTCGCCATCCTTTATGCCTCTAGCCTTAGCATCTGATGAATTTATCAAGACCGTCTGAGGCAGCAGCTCTTTTACCCAGGGCACATTATGGAACTGAGAATGAGCGCGGCCTTTGAAGTGCGTGGTGACGAGCTGCAGAGGGTATTTCCGGGACAGAGGGTCATTGAGGTCTTCCCAGTTGCCCAGATACTTGGGGACAGGGGGTATCTCCGGGTTGTTCATCTCCGCAATCAACTGGGAGTATATCTCGATCTTGCCAGACGGCGTAGGGAAGGGATTGTTATCGGGGTCTCTGATCTCATCGCCGAAAGCGACATGCGGCTCCGCAGGGTGCATTTTGTGCAGGGCCTGCTTCTTGAAAGTATCGTAGTCCTCGATGTCGGGGCAGCCTTTCACCATGTCCCTCAGCGTCTCGTCCTCCGTTTTATCGAAAAAGTGCGGAATGTCCAGTCTCTTAGCCAGCTCTTTGCATATATCCCATGACGATTTCGACTCGCCCAGGGGCTCGATTACCTTGTTCTGATATCCATAGAACCAGGTGGCAGACCACTGAGCCATGTCGTTCCGCTCCAGGAAGGTGCTGCACGGCAGCAAAATATCGGCGAATTTAGCGCCGGGCGTCATGAACTGCTCGTGCACCACGATGAATTCCAGAGACTTCGATTTCATGGCCTGCACATGCTTGTTGGCATTGAGATATTGATTGGGATAGCCGGTGCTGGCTATGTAGAGCAGCTTGTAATCGGCGGGATAACCCCCGGCCTTCCCCTTGAGCAGGGCTTCCGCCATCTTGGAGACGTGAAAGCTGCCTGCACCCCAGGGCCAGATTCGGCGCAGCGGCAGCATATCCGCCGGCGGAGCAGCGTTCGACTCGTGAGGATTGACCACAATTTCAGGGATGCCCATCATCATAAAGGGAAACGGCACCAGCCCTGCCGGCCAAGACCTCTGGGCGGCGCTCCCGCCGTGGATGCCGATGTTGCCTGTCATGGCAGAAAGGGTTATAGCTGCTCGATGATACTGCTCTCCCCTGGCGGAGCGTCCGGGGCCTATACCGGCGATGAGCGCCGCGGGCTTGGTGACGGCGTATTCCCTGGCCAGGTCCTCTATTACAGGCGCAGGGACACCTGTGATGGGCTCGGCCCAAGCCGGAGTTTTAGGCACGCCGTCCTCTACTCCCATGACATAATCTTTGAATTTATCGAACCCGTAGGTATATTTATCCAGAAACGCCTGATCCTGGAGGCCGTCCCGCAACATAACGTAGGCCATAGCAACCATCATGGCGGGGTCAGTGCCCGGCCTGATAGGTATCCACTGGTGCGCCACTGTGGCGGTGGTATCGGTGAATCTGGGGTCTATCGAGATAATCTTGCAGCCGGCCTCCCTGGCCTGAGCCAGGTACCAGATAGTGTTTGTGTCCTGTATCGTAACTGCCGGATCCCAACCCCACATAACTATCAAGCGTGAATTCAGAAAATCCTCGCGGGAACTCTGGGATGACATCGTACCGTAGGTGGTCAGCTCGGCGAAAGTGCCGCCTTCATAGGAGAAGTACGCCCAGGGCGAAGAATAGCCGCCGGCCATGGCCAGCAGCTTCTCCACGACCATAGCCCCCGTGTGGATAAAATTCATATCGCCCACGGAGCTTTTGAGCAGTATGGCCTGAGGCCCGTAGGTATCCCTAACGCGCTTAATCTCGTTAGCCACCGTGTCTAGAGCCTCATCCCACGAAATCCTCTCAAATTTACCTTCGCCTCTTTCTCCCACCCTTTTCATAGGATAGAGCAGGCGGTCGGGATGATAGGCCCGCTGCCGGTAAGACCGCCCTTTGAGGCAAGCCCTGGCCTGCGGCTCCTCACCTTCGTCGGTCTCGATTCTGGTGATTACGCCATCCTTTACATGCACCTTGAGGCCACAAAACCCGCCGCAGTGGCTGGCGCAGGTGGTCATTATCACCTGTTCATCAGTGCGCTTTTTGCTCATCTCGTTCCCTCCGCTTATACACGACCTGCCTTGAACCTGGGATATTTAGCGGCTTTACTCGCTTAACATCTCCACTCCCGTGGCGACGAGTTTTCGTCGTGACAGGAGTCACGACGCTACATGATATTCCTAATCAACTCCGCAACGTATCGGGC
>DAOUMT010000324.1:0-18089 GCA_034409195.1 Dehalococcoidia bacterium | reverse complement strand
GCTTTAATCTGGGGCTATAGGGGCAAAGATACACTGAGTGTGGGGGCACTCGTGGGCGAAAAGGTATTATATTGCACCATATACCCTGCGTTGGGGCTATTTCTTACCTCTTGGACTCTTGATGTACACGCTCGTTTGAGTGTTCTTTTCACTACCATAGTTTCGTTGATGATGCTGGGGTTCATAGCCAGGCAACGGTTATCGTGGTATGGTCTGTGCCTCGGAGTATTTTTCTTTGTGGGGTACTCTATTCTGGTACTTCTCTTTCGAGTGTGAGTAAGTAAACATCTCAGGGCACAGTGCAAGTTGCATTTGGTGCTGATAGACGAAGAAATAGCTGCTTCTCCTTGCTTATTTAACCCGCAGGTTTCATAAGACAGCCGCCACCCAGATATACGATATTGGAGAAGCCCTTTTCTTTAAGGAACCGCACAGACTCGGCAGACCGGACTCCCTTCGCGCAAATACAAATCAGCGGCTTATCCTGGGGAATCTCCTCCCATCTCCTGCGGACCTCCTCGAAGGGAATCTTCAGAATATCTTTTTCAGGAAGGGGCGCTGACTTCACCTCATCCGGACGCCGCAAATCTATAATCACCCTCTCATCATAGCAGGAATCTGGCGCCAGAGGCTGTACTTCCTCCAGAACGGCATTTCTAGCTGCGCAGGCCAGAGCGTAAAGAGGGTCCACCGCCGGAGCATATGGCGGGGCATAGGCAAATTCCATATCCATGAGGTCTTCCAGTTTCCCCTCGTTCTTGAGAAGTGCTGCGAAGACATCTATCCTTTTCACTACTTCTCCTTTGCCGTATCCCTGCAAACCGAGAAGGCGGCCTGATTGTTTATCAAAGACCAGCTTAAAATGGATATTTTGCGCTTCAGGATAGTAATCTGCCCTGTCTGTAAAAGTGCCCCAGACACAACCCACGTTGAATCCGGCATCCCGGGCCGGGGTTTCCATAAGGCCGGTGGCAGCTATGTTCATATCGAACAGCTTTACCGCAGCACTGCCCACGACCGGGCCGAACCGCTCATCTACCCCTCCGAGGTTGGAACCGATTATACGACCCTGCCGGTTAGCCAGGGAACCGAGGGGTAAATTTACGGACTTGCCGGATATCAGATGCCTCACCTCAACACAATCGCCCGCAGCAAAAATATTGGGGTCGCTGGTAGCCATTTTGTCATCCACAACAACTCCAGCCGTCTTACCGATAGCGAGTCCACAGCCAGCGGCCAGTTCGCTATTTGGCCTCACCCCCACGGCAAATACAGCGCAATCCACTTCGAAGTTCGCTTGTGCTGTTTTGATAGTGACCGTTTCTCCAGCCCTGGTGATATCTTCAAAGGGACAATTTGTATGAATTTCTATGTTTTCGCTTTTCAAGTATGCTTCCACAGCCAGGGCCATCTCAGAGTCGAGAACGCCCGACAATATATTAGGGGCTGCCTCAATGAGAACCACTTTAGCACCCCAGAGGGCCGAAAAGGCTTCGGCAAGCTCACATCCGATCAGCCCGCCTCCGATAATTCCCACTTTTTCGATTTTGCCCGTTTCCAGGGACTTCCTTAAGCTAATTGCATCCTCCAGGCTCCTGAAAGTAGTAATGCGCTGGTGGTCAATGGGAACGCCGGGCGGCGCTATCGGCCTTGCCCCGGTGGCCAGGACCAGCTTGTCATAAGGATACACCAACACCTCTCCAGTATTCATCGATTTACAATGCACCTTGCGCGTATCTCTATCTATCCGCTCGACCTTAGTTTCGGTAACTACTTCCAGTCCTTTAGCTTCCCTGAAAAAATTCGCATCACGGATGAGGCCGTAGGGTGTCGTCTTGAGCTTATCCACGCTCTGTATATCTCCAGAAACGAAGTATGGCATCCCGCAACCGGCGTAGGAGATAAAAGAACCCTGGTCAATTACCAGAATTCTTGCATTCGGCAGCCGCCTCCTCGCACGTGCAGCGGCTCGAAGCCCCGCAGCTGACGCCCCCACGACGATGATACTAATGGTCTGGTTTTCGGACATGTTCCTACCTCTCAAGTGAATAGTTTAGTCTCAAAATCCAGGCTTTATTATAGCAGATAGCATTACGCCGAGGTTGTCACAGTGTTATAATTAAATATTATTAAGTCAAAGGAGTTAGATTATGCATCCTATTCACCCGATAGATAACAAAGGAAACATAAAGATAAAGCCTATAGGATATGTAAAATCACCGATCAAAAAGCCTAAAATAGGAGGACTCACTGGGGTTGAAACAGAGATAGTGTTAAACAAGGATTGCGGAAAGTGCCTTAACGGTATCGAGGATTTCTCCCATATTGTCGTGATTTATTGGCTGAGCCAGATTAAGAGCTACAGGCAGCGATGTCATCCTCAGGGAAGGAAGGATATTCCCCTTCTTGGCCAACTTGCTACCAGGTGACCAGATAGACCTAACCCAGTTGGGTTAACTACAGTTCTCTTGCTCGCTCGTGATGGTTATTCTTTGAAGGTGAGAGGTCTGGATGTACTGGACGGGACTCCGATAATAGACATCAAGCCGTATTATCCTCCATATGACCAACCAAGGGGTGAGCTTCGGGTGCCTGACTACGTCTTTTCCCTTGCTTATTAACGTTACCGGAGTAAACAAATCTGGTGGCGGGGGGGGAGGCGAACCCCGACCATGGGCTTTATGAGGGCCGATGCCCAACATCAATGCTACCGCTAACGAATTTCCTGCTCATTTTTTCTTAATGATTCATTATGGTGAAACTCTTTAGAATATTTGAATCAGGGTCACGGAAATTCAGAGTTGCCTCATCGCCATTAATGGTGACATCTGCAAAGCCAGATTGACCTGCCTGGAGCCAGAAGCTGCTCGGTGATATATAAGTCGCAGGAGGGTCAGGCTTGCCGCCAAAGCCTCCAGCAACTACATAGCTTACACCTGAGTGCTGTAGAAATTCCAGATAATGGTTATGCCCGGAAAATACCATATCCACATCATATTTTTCAAACAGGGTAGCTACTGCAGAAATAGTCTCAGGGTTATCGTACCAATTCCAACCCAGTGATGTAGTCCCTGAAGAATAATAAAAGCCATGGCTCATAACGATTTTCCAATCTTCGTTAGGTATACTTTTGAGTTGAGTTTCCAACCAGTCTGCCTGCTCTTTGGTAAAAGTCTCGGCACTCCATTCAACGTCTAAAACCAGGAAATGCACCCTGCCGACATCGACGCGGTACCATAACCTTGAATCGCTTTGTGTTTCATTTGCGAGTGGGCTGCAATAATACACATAACGACTTAGCCCGCCAAACATAGTATCGTGGTTACCGGGGACAAAACGTGTGGGAACGCTCGAAGCAGTGGAAGAAAACGCATTCAAGGCTTCTTTCCAGCAGCTGTCTTTGAATCCATATTCGACTAGGTCACCCAGGAAAAAGAAGATGTCATATTTGTTGGCGGGATTACTTATCTGACCGAGCATGGCAAGGGTTTTGCTTGGACTATTTGTTCCTGCTCCGAATTGGGCGTCGCCACCTGCTGCGAAATGGAGATTTTGCCCGTCAGTGCTAGGTATGTTTAGCTGGGTGATGGGCTTAATATTTGCGTGTGGAAAACCTCCTAACTCTGCGAAAACAGAAGGGAATAAAGCGATGCATATTATTGAGGCAATAAGGAGAAAGAAGGATAATTTTCTCCCGCGCGGTCCTTTACCCCCTCGACTGAGTCTCCAATACCAAAGAAAAAGCCCGATGGAAATTATCCCTAAGGACCCAATCAAAATGGAAAGGTAAAGGAAGATTGGTGTCAGCCGGAGTAAACCAATCGTCCCGTGACAGCTCAAAGCCCAACCAAGAAAGCCGAACAAGGATATAAGTGCAAGAGCGAACAGCGGGAATAATAATGGCCTTTTAATTCCCATGAAATTGACCATCATAATTGGTGGTAGCGGAGGGATTTGAACCCCCGACCAAGGGCTTATGAGTCCCCTGCTCTACCGACTGAGCTACGCTACCACGGAAAAATATGATAGCACTGGAGATACAGTGTAGTCAACGTTAGAAGGTGTTCGCGGCTGCCCTATTTGCTGCTGAGGAGTGCTACAACCCTGTCCAGTATCTTGTCAGCAACCTCCGATTTGAGCATCAGTGGAAGCTGCTCTGCCTTGCCATCACGGCCTATGAATGTCACAAGGTTGGTGTCTGTATCGAATCCGCTGTCCTTTGCCGTTATATCATTTACCACAATAAGGTCAAGCTGCTTCTTCTTGAGTTTCTCCGTGGCCCTGGCTATCATGTCCCCGCTTTCAGCAGCGAAACCGACCTTGATAATATCCCCCTTCACATCAGCGAGGATGTCGCCCGTCTTCACCAGCTCAAGATTCAAGGTATCAGCTTCTCTCTTTATCTTACCCTCGGCCACGGTGGCAGGCCTGTAATCAGCCACTGCAGCAGCCATGATAAGGACGTCTGCGGCAGCAGTTGCTTTAAGTACAGCGTCTCGCATCTGTTCGGCAGTCTGAACAGGCATCGCATCAACTCCTGGTAGAGCTGGGAGCGACGTCGGTCCGGTGACCAGAGTCACCACCGCACCCCTGTCCCTGGCAGCTTCAGCTATGGCATAGCCCATCTTCCCAGAGGAACGGTTGCCTATGTACCGGACTAGATCGATGGGCTCCTGAGTTCCCCCAGCGCTCACTACAATCTGCTTCTCAGCCAGGTCACCTTTCCTGCCCAGTACGTGGTAGATGATGCCCAGGATCTCCTCGTTCTCAATGAGCCGCCCCATCCCCACCAGGCCCGAGGCCAGGCGACCATAGCCCGGGCCCACTACAGTGAACCCTCGCGAACGCAGTTTGTTCAAATTCTCCTGTGTTATAGAGTTCTGCCACATGCCGGCATCCATGGCTGGCGCCAAAATCACCGGAGCTCTGGTAGCAAGCACCGTACTGAACAGCATCTCATCGGCGATCCCTGCCGCCATTTTGGCAATAGCATCCGCGGTAGCAGGAGCGACAACCACCACATCAGCCCTTTCCGCAAGCGCAACATGCTCTACACTGAACTCTGATGCCGGCTCGAACATATCAGTGACCACCGGTCTGTGAGTGATACTGCGAAAGGTCAGCGGCGTCACAAACTGCATAGCAGCCTTGGTCATTATTACATCAACGCATAACCCTTTTTGCGTCAACTTGCTGGCAATATCCGCTGCCTTGTAGACCGATATGCTGCCGGTCACTCCTAGGACTACGTTTTTACCCTTGAACACGCTCCCTCCAGATATTTACTAACGTCCGCCATTCAGTTCGTAAACCAGTCTCAGGCCGACAAGCGTCAGGTCAGGATCCAGAACATCAATGACATCGGTCTCTTTTGCTATAACGTCTGCCAGCCCGCCCGTAGCGATTATTTTCACTTTACCGCCCAACTCTTTCCTCATACGGGCCACAATCCCTTCGATAAGCCCGACATAGCCGAAAATAATTCCCGACTGCATGGCAGCCACGGTATTTCTGCCGATAGCTTTCTTCGGTCTGGTCAACTCCACGCGCGGCAGTTTTGCCGCACGCTCAAAGAGCGCATCGGCGGAGATGCCAATTCCAGGCGCGATAGCTCCCCCGAGGTAATCACCATCAGCCGATACAGCGTCCAGAGTAGTTGCAGTACCAAAGTCAATGACAATCAACGGGCCTCCATAGAGGCGGTGGGCTGCTGCGGCATTGACCACGCGGTCAGCTCCGACTTCGCGGGGATTATCCAGCGAAATGCGAACTCCGGTTTTAATCCCCGTGCCTACCACGAGTGGAGTGACTTTGCAATAACGCTGGCACAGTTCGTCTAAAACCGTCACCATTGGCGGAACCGAGCTTGAGATGATAGCCTCGTCGACATCGGAGAAGGAAAGGCCATCCAGAGTCAACAGGTTGAGCAAAATCGCAGCATATTCATCGGCAAGCTTATGGACATCGGTGGAAAGCCTCCAGGTAGCCTTAAGCTTCTCACCTTGGAAAACACCCAGAGCGATAGTGGTATTGCCAATATCAATCGCCAGTAACATCCTGTCTCTGCCTCCACACTCGGCGGTAAAATGTCGATGAATTGACGTACATTATAACGAAGTTCGTTTGCGGTTACAATGACTCCCCGGGGCAATCCTTGAGTTTAAAGCTCAGGTCTTCCTGGCTTGTTGGCGCTTGAAGTAATCCAGACCTTTCTTGGTATCACTGGCAACCCGTGGCTTGTCGCAGTTGGCAATCCTGTACTTGAATAACCAGTAGGTGAACTCCTGTAGCTGGCCTAAAGTCATGATATCACTTTCGGGATAGCCTTTATCCTTGCGAAATTTCCGTAGCAGTGCCGAGCGGCTGGCCCCATAGACCCGCTGGTAGCTATCTTCAACCTCGCCCCTGCCCTTGTAAAAGCTATGTGATTGATACTCTTTGCTGATTTCCTCCTCAACTGCCAGAAGAACAAATTTCTCCACAATAACACCGTAGAAGTAGTTTAGATAGGCATGATATTTGGCAGGGCCAATAAGCCTCTTGAAAGCATCCACGGATAGCTCTTCAGGCAACCTGCCGGAAAAGAGCAGGTCGATAAGTTCCTGCTCCGGAATAAGGCCATCCACCTCCTGGCAGAGACGCTGGGCCAGAAGAAGCCAGTCGAATGCCTCGCCATCGATTAAGTAGCAGTAATGATATTCGCCATGACTTTCCTCGGGCCAGCTCCAGAGCCCGATAGCCTCAAGCAAGGCAATATGCCAGGGCTCGCCGCTGGCGATGGCTTGCTTCAAGTGCTGGACCGCCTCGCTGTCACCGACAGCAGTCACCGAACAACAAGGATTTTTATTATCTTGAGCCATTTAACCCGCCTAATCAGCAAGCAGCAATCTCTTTCATGATTACTCCGAACAGACTATCATCCCACATATGAGTCGATTTCGCAACAACTGGATCCTCACCGCCCTCTATTTTGCTTGAAGAATGCCTCCACTTCCCTCAGGCTCCTGGTGTTCAGGATATGCCCGACCTCACACCAACCCCGCCGCGCCACCCCGACCCCGAATCGGATCAGCTCTAAGTGCCCAGCCCTATGAGCATCGGTGCAGATGACGAGTTTCACCCCGAGCTCTTTCGCCCTCAGCACATGTATATCCTTCAGGTCCAGCCTTTCGGGCATAGCATTTATCTCCAGCGCTGTGTTCGTCCTCACCGCAGCCTTGAAGACCTCCTCCAGATCGACATCTATCGGCTCACGCTCTCCAATCAGCCTGCAGGTCGGATGCGCCAGTATGTCTATATGAGGGTTCTCCAGAGCACGGACAATCCTCCCGGTCATCTTGTCCTTGTCCTGCCCCATCGCAGAATGCACAGCAGCGACCACAACATCAATCTCGCTCAAAAGCTCATCCGGATAATCAAGGGCACCGTCTGAACGTATGTCCACCTCGATTCCCGTGAACAAGCGAACTCCCTTCAGCTTGCGTCCTACCTCTTTTATCTCGGCCATCTGCTGTCTGAGCCGTTCCTCATTCAGACCATGAGCGATACCCCTGCCTGCCGAGTGGTCGGTAATCGCCACGTACTTATAGCCGCGAGCTTTGGCAGCGTTTGCCATTTCCTCGATAGTGTCATGGCCGTCGCTCCAATCCGTATGGACATGAAAGTCTCCCTTTATATCGGCAACCTCTATGAGTTGAGGCAGCGCCTTTTTCTCGGCCAGCTCTATCTCATTGCGCGCTTCTCGAAGCTCCGGAGGAATATACTGCAGGCCCAGCCTCTTGTAAAAAGCCTCCTCGGTAGTGAATTTCTCTACTTCCCCGGTCTTCACTACGGTGATGCCATACTCGCTCAGGCTCAGACCTTGCTTTACTGCCCTTTCCCTCAGAGCTACATTATGGTCTTTGCTGCCAGTGAAATGCTGAAGCAGAGAGCCGAAGGAATCGTGCTCCACCATCCTCAGGTCTACCTGAAGACCGTTCTTGACGATAACGCTGGCCTTGGTTGGCCCCTGCGCCAGGACCTCCTCCACCAAAGGGAGACGTACAAATGCCTTAATGACGCTCTCAGGGTTGTCTGAAGTGCCCATGATATCTATGTCGCCTATGGTTTCCTTAAAACGGCGTAGACTGCCTGCAGGAGTCAGGTTGCGCACGCCGGTCTGTTTTTTCAGAGCAGCTATAATTTCCTCAGCCAGCGGCAGTGCCTCGCCTAACGGGATGCGCCTGTCCTTGCGACGCAAAGTCTGGATATGGCGGAGTATGTTCTCAGCGGTCTTATCGCCCAGACGATACAGCGAAGCCACTCTGCCCTCTTGAATCGCCTTCTCCAACTCATCTGCACTAGATATTCCCAGCTCTTTGGAGAGGCGCAAAGCAGTTTTGGGCCCGACGCCGGGGATTGTCATTAAGTCAACAATTCCTTTGGGGAACTCAGAGCGGAGCTTTTCGTAGGCTTCGAGTTTACCTGTAGTCAATAAGTCGGTTATCTTCTGAGAAATGGCTTCGCCGATGCCGGGGATTTCGCGGAGCCTGCCATCTTTCATCACCTGCTCAAGCTCTTCGGGCAGGGTTTCGATGGCGCGGGCTGCCTTCTGGTAAGCCCTGATTTTAAAAGGGTTGTCCTCCTTCAACTCCAGGAGGTCGGCCATGTCCCGAAACACCTGAGCGATGGCCGCATTGTTCATAGCTTACCCTTGCCAAAAGTCTGTCCTAAAACGAAACTGATTCCGTTCGCCCTTTAACCCTTTCGGGCATACACGCTGCTCTACTCCTACCCTTTATCTTTCCCGCAGCACTTCTTGTATTTCTTGCCGCTGCCGCAGGGGCAGGGGTCGTTACGCCCTATCGCCTTCCCCGCAGGGACTTTCTCTCGTTCCTTTGGCTTTTCCTGCTTTACTATACCTACATGATAAATAGTATGCACGATATCATGGCGTATGCCGACCATCATGTTTTGGAATGTCTCATGCCCTTGCGTCTTGTAAGCCACCAGCGGGTCTATTTGAGCTAGGGACTGAAGTCCGATACCCTGCCGCATGTTCTCCATGGCAGTCAGATGTTCCACCCAGTGACTGTCAATGGCACGCAGCATCACCAGCCTCTCCACAACCCTCATATTCTGTGGTTCGAGCTCCTTCTCTCGCTCTGCATAAAGTGACTCGGCATATTCCTGAAGCTTCTGCTCGACATCCTGGCGGCTCATCTTGGGAAAAGCGTCTTTGTTGAGCTGAGGAGGTAGAGGAAGGATCGCATTGATACCGGCAACAAGTCCATCCAGGTCCCACTCATCGCTGCGCTCGTCGCCGAGGTGGTTGTGAACAATACCGGTAAGCGCATCTTTGACCATTTCCTGGATATTAGCTTTAAGGTCCGCCTCGCATATTATCTTCCTGCGCTCTTCATAAATCACTTCGCGCTGCGTATTGACCACGTCGTCATAGTCCACCAGGTGTTTGCGGATATCGAAATGGTAGGCTTCAACCTTGGTCTGAGCATTTTCGATTACCTTGCTCACCATACCGTGTTCCAGCGGCGTGTCCTCGTCCAGCCCGGCCCATTCCATAAACCCCTTAACACGGTCGCCGCCAAACCGGCGCATTATATCGTCCTCCATCGACACATAGAAGCGCGAACTGCCGGGGTCACCCTGACGCCCGGCACGGCCCCGTAACTGATTGTCTATACGCCTCGCCTCATGGCGCTCTGTGCCTACGATATGCAGCCCACCCAGTTGAATCACTTTATCATGCTCGGCCTGCCACTCCTTGGGGTCTCTTCCCTCAGGGTTGCCGCCCAGAATTATATCCACGCCGCGCCCTGCCATATTCGTGGCGATGGTAACAGCACCCATACGCCCGGCCTGGGCCACTATCCCCGCCTCTTTCTCATGATACTTAGCGTTTAGCACCTGATGCTGAATGCCTTTCTTTAGCAGCATCTGGCTCAGGTGCTCCGATTTCTCGATGGAGACGGTGCCTACCAGCACCGGGCGCCCTTCTTTGTTCATCTCCTCGATCTCCCTGACCACTGCCCGGAACTTGGCTTCCTCGTTCTTATAAATCTGGTCTCGATACTCCTCGCGAATCAAGTCCTTGTTTGTAGGTATAACCACCACATCGAGCTTATATATCTTGTCGAACTCCTCGGCTTCAGTAACCGCTGTGCCGGTCATCCCGGCCAGCTTATCATACATGCGGAAGTAGTTCTGGAAGGTAATGGTAGCCATGGTTATACTTTCTCGCTGAATCTTCACATTTTCTTTGGCCTCTATAGCCTGGTGCAGCCCCTCGGAGTAACGGCGGCCTAACATCAGCCTTCCCGTGAACTCGTCGACTATGATTACCTCCCCGTCCTTCACCACATAATCCCGATCTCTCTTATAGAGGGCATGTGCCTTCAGAGCATTGTCTATATAATGAGTCAGACCATAGTTAGCAGGGTCATAGAGATTGGATAAGTGGAGCCACTGCTCCATTTTGGCCACCCCGCTCTCGGTCAGGTTCACCTCACGCGTACGCGCCTCCTCAACCCAGTCCTCGCCCTGCCGCAGCCGGGGGATAAGTCTGGCAAAAGTATAATATTTCTGGGTAGATTCCTCTGCAGCCCCGCTGATGATGAGTGGGGTCCGCGCCTCATCTATAAGGATGTTGTCCACCTCGTCAACAATGGCGAAACTGAGGTCGCGCTGCACGCACTGAGAGAGATCAGCCACCATATTGTCCCTGAGGTAATCGAAACCGAACTCGTTGTTCGTGCCATAGGTAACATCGGCTTCATATGCCTGGCGGCGCGTGATAGGACGCAGGTGCTTCAGCCTGACATCCTCAGGTTCATAAGCAGGGTCAAATAAGAAAGCAGCCTCGTGTTGAATGGAGGCTACAGATATGCCCAGCGCGTTATAGATAGGCCCCATCCACTGGGTATCGCGCTTGGCCAGGTAATCGTTCACGGTTACCACATGAACGCCATCGCCGGTCAGCGCATTTAGAGTAACAGGTAGAGTAGCCACCAGAGTTTTACCTTCGCCAGTCCTCATCTCGGCTATCTTCCCCTGGTGCAGAACAATCCCTCCCATTAGCTGAACGTCGAAATGACGCTGGCCGATAGTCCGCTTCGCAGCTTCCCGAACCGCAGCGAATACCTCAGGCAACAGCGAATCCAGAAACTCCTCTTCCTCCAGGCGAGCTTTAAACTCAGCGGTCTTGGCCCGTAGTTCGTCATTGTTTAGCTTCTCAAACTCCGGTTCCAGAGCGTTTATGTTATCGACCACGGTCTGCAGCCGCCTGAGCTCCCGCTCGTTGGAATCGCTGATAAAGCTAATGATACGCTTGAACATCTATCCCCGTCCTCCTCACTGATTAAGGGAACCATCTCATGACCCCAATCTCATTTTATCACTTAACCCTGCTACCTGCGCATATCGTTAAAACGATGTCATGACCCACATAAGTTCTATTGGTAACTTCCTTTTCTCTACTGGAACATCGCGCCTACTGAAAGGCCACCGTGAATGCGATGTATCGCCTCCCCTATTAGAGACGCCACAGAAAGCACGGTTATTTTTTCTACCCTCTTTGCGTCGGGCACCGGCACAGTATTCGTAACTACCAATTGCTCGAGTCGGCTCGAAGCAACACGCTGCACCGAAGAGCCGGATAGTATAGCATGCGTACAGCAGGCATAGACCTCGGTAGCGCCATATTCTTTCAAAGCCCCAGCAGCACTTGTAATCGAGCCTCCGGTATCTATTTCGTCATCAACAAGCAGTGCACGTTTCCCCTCTACTTCACCGATGATGGTCAGCGTCTCTGATTTATCCGCATTGCCAATTCTGCGTTTCTCGACTATAGCCAGGGGGGCATGTAGCCTGGCAGCAATGTCCCGTGCGCGCTTACTGATGCCAATATCGGTGGCCACTACTACAAAGCTATCCACCGCTTTCTCCGCGAAATAGTCGGTGAGAATATACATGGCAGTCAGCTCATCCACCGGGATATTAAAAAAGCCCTGTATCTGACCGGCGTGAAGGTCTATAGTCAGCACCCTGTTAGCCCCAGCCACAGTGATTAAGTCTGCTACCAATCGAGCCGTTATGGGAACCCGGGGCTGGTCTTTCTTATCGGTACGGCTGTAGCCAAAATAAGGCATCACCGCCGTAATCCTTCCTGCCGAGGCGCGTTTCATGGCATCGATCATTATCAAAAGTTCCATAAGATTCTTGTTAACAGGAGAGCATATAGGTTGAACGACGAAGACATCACGCTCTCTAACATTCTCCAGGACCTTAACAAAGATATTCTCATTGCTGAATTCGAACACCTCCGCCTTGCCCAGAGGGATTGTCAAGTAATCGCAAATTGACTGGGCCAAATGCTGATGAGCATTACCACTGAAGACCTTCAACTCGTCGAACACCTTTGTCCCCCTTACAAGTAGTTGAACAGTTTATTTTACCAGACAACTATAGCACAAACGAATTATACGAGCAATCGAGTTCGGCTTTAAGGCATGAATAGGTTTTTTTAGCCTTTAGATTCCTGCTTGCATACAAGCTCTTTGCAGATAATTCAATAAAAGCCCGTGATACTGAAGAAGAGGGCAATCAAACGTTAAATCTTACCGCTTTGCTTCGCGTACTATCTTATCGATAACAGGAGTAATATCCCTGGAGGTATCAACAGCAAAGTAGTTGCGGCTAATCCGCTCTACCCTCGTCTTCATCCTCTGATAAATACTCCAGCCAGCATCCGATTTATCTTCTGGATTGATTCTTTCCGCCCTGCCCTGAAGGCGTTGCCGCACCAGTTCCCGGGGCGATTCCACCTGTACCAGGATAAGCTTTGCTTGAAGACGCTGAGCTATGCGGTACAGAGGTTCTCGGTGATGCTCGACGAGATTAGTGGCATCGAGGATGACTGATACCCCACTGCCTAGATATTCCTCAATAAGACGGTGGCACGCGGAAAAAAGACGGCGGCTCTCTTCAGCGCTGTAGGTAGGAGTATAAAAAAGCCGCTTGCGCAAAGCATCGCTTTCTACGATAACGCTGGGCAACTGCTCTGCCAGCTTACGGCTGAAATAAGATTTCCCGGTGCCGGGTAGGCCGCTTACTATAATAAGAGATGGCTTAGCTACAGGCTCCGGAGTTTCGCCCAGTGCCTTTTTTAGTTCTTTTACGTCTCTGGCTACTTTGTCTGCATCCATTATCCCATCATAATTCAAAAGCTCTCGTCAAAACAATAGTACCAACTTACATGCAACCAAAATATAAGGACATCGCACATACGATGCCCTCTTAGCAGAATTCTCTTATATTTCGCTTCGATCGAAGAGAAAACGGTTTAACAACATACTATTCTTCCACGACGGTTTGTGCAAGTCCTCTCTCAATCCACCGGTAAGCCTTCTAATTATAATCAACACAAAAAGTGCAACAAAAGCGTATATAACCTCTTTAGGTTGACCCACCAGCCAGGCAGCCAGAGGCATTACAGCGAAACCTATGCCCATACCAAGGGGCAGCGCCAGACTAGGCGGCCCCCCGAACTTGAGTTTCTCGTTCAGATTCTGGCTTCGCTGCAGAAACCTGGGAACTGTTCTAACAGCAGCGCCTATTGCCACAGGTATCAGGGCTATCAGCATGGCATACGTAGCCAGTGCCCCTGACATAGCCAGACCTATACTATTACCCCTCTCTCCATCAAACTTTAAGAATACCGGCCACATCTGCCCCATTACCGTCACCACACCCGCAGCAGCAACCCACCCGGGATCGAAGCCACCTACGTTTCGAGCAAGCAAAACAACAATGACCGCTTTGGCAAAATCGAATGTAACGCCTATAAAACCTTCGACTCTCCCCACATGTCGCCACAGTGCGATATGCATATCCTCATACTGCCTGAGGTCCACCCCGTGCAGCCTGCCCAACAAATACAGCAGAGGGAATGAGCCCAATAAATAAGACCCGATAATAAGAGCAACTTTATCCCACATCACTATCCTCCTCGCTGTAAAAAGCGAGAGCTATAATCCCGGGACCGGCCTGCACACCCATGGTCGGTGCAAAATCTGTTATGTACAGCTCGATACACTTGAATCTAGATTCTATCCGCTCTCTCAAGGCTTCCGCCTCTTTTATTACATTGGCATGCATAATATTAACGTGGACTGGTTTACCACCTGTCTTCTCCCCCATGATCTCCAGCAAACGGTTCACAGCCCTGGGCTTGGTTCTGGCTCTTTCTAATAAGCCTATCCCTTCATAGGAAAACGTCAAGATAGGATTTATTTTTAGCATAGAGCCTGCCCAGGCAGCTATCCTAGGGATACGGCCAGCCCTGGCTAAATAGTACAGAGTGTCCAGCACAGCAATCATGTTTACCCTGGGTACCATCAGCTCAGCCGCACGGGTCACTTCAGCCAGTCCCTTGCCCGAGGCAGCAGCCCTAGCTGCTGCCAGCGCCACAAACCCCTGCGCCCCCCCGGCGGTACGAGAGTCAACAACATTCACCACAAGCTGAGGAAGCTCCTCTGCCACCATCTGCTTCGCCTCAATTGCTGAATTGAACATCATGCTTATGTCCGAGCATATAGTGACGCAAACAATACCATTTACCGACTTGCCGAGTTCTCTGTAGACCTGAATGAAATCCCCCGGGGTAGGAGATGAAGTGGTAGGAACACTCTTAGTAGTTTCCAGAAGCTGGTAAACCTCTGTCGGAGTTATGTCGATTCCATCTCGATAGATGCTGCCATTTATTATGAGGCTTATCGGCACAATTTTAATGGCATATTCCTCCGTCAACTCTCTGGGCAAACAAGAGACACTATCTGTTACCACAGCGACACTATTAATAATAGCCCCCCTCTCCTCACTTGAGCTACTACCTCGAATTGCCAGTATAAAAGCTGAGCCCGATTGTACCAGGCCCGGTATGCGTGCCCACTACAGGCGTAAAATCGGTGACGTAGAACTCAAGACAATCGAACTGTGATAGGATATTAGCCTTGAGTTTTTCGGCCTCTTCTGGAACACCGGCATGCATCAGATTCACGCATATTGGCTTACCCCCGCTTCGCTGTCTCATTATATCCAGCAACCGCTGGATCGCCCGTCTCCTGGTGCGACAGCGTTCCAGCAGACGCACATCGCCTGTAGCATCCAGAATAGGCTTAATCTTAAATAAAAAGCCGGCCCACGCTGCCGCCTTTGGTATGCGTCCCCCTTTGGCCAGATAGTAGCGCGTGTCCAGCATTGCGATTGCATTGACTCTACCCATCATATCCTGTGCAGCCTGCACAACCTGAGATAAATCTTTGCCTGAGGCTGCTTCTCGAGCCGCCGCTTGGGCTATAAACCCCTGGGCCAGCGCCGGACTGCGAGAAGGAAATAAATTTATGTTAACCTGAGGTAATTCCTCCCTCGCCATCTCCCTGGCCTGAGTTGCCGAGTCAAACGCCATGCTCAAATTAGGAGGGAGTGTTATGCAGAGGATGTCACTTGCCTGCTTGGATACCTCCCGAAATACCTCCAGATACTCACCTGGCGATGGCGACGAGGTAGTAGGAACCTTTTTCGCCTTCTTCAAAAGCTCATAGAATTCCTGTGCTGTTATATCCACCCCATCTCTATAGGAGCGGTCTTCGAAGATGAGTATCAATGGCAGTATATGTATGCCGTATTGCTTGACCACCTCCCTGGGCACGCACGCACTGCTATCAGTAACAACAGCAACCCTACCCATTAAAGGTCTGAAGTCCCCGTCTTTTCAATGTTTCTCCTGTCTAATCCAAACAGTCAAATAGCCATCAAGATGCGCTTCTTCGCCTTCTACGGAGGAATATTGTATCAATGATGAAAAGAACAATTCCTACTCCTATTAACACCCATGGGATAACAATTGTAAATAAGAACAGGCTGCGGGCAGCATCCTTGGCAACACCCATCAGGTCAACAATTGTGCTCTCAGCATACCTGACGTTGGATATCTGAAGAGGCACTATGTTGCCCGCCATACTCATGCTCGTTGTGGTGGTGCTATCTTGGTCTACCACAGTTCCGGTCTTGGGGTCGATCCACAGGTTGATAGTAGTGCTCATCATCAATGGAAGCTGAGTCTGAGGATCGGTAATTGTAAGGTTACCTTCATCTATTCTAAAAAGCACGACCTTCATCCCGCGGAATTCCTCATCGCTCACATATCTTGCCGTCAGTGCCGCATGAGCACCCTCATTCCACAGATCGAAACTGCTCTTGTCCTTCCCCAAACCCCTCGGCGGCCCCCAATACCCGGTCCGATGCCGCTCATCGATATTCGTCATAAACTTAAGGGTATGCGCATCTATGGCAAGCGTGCTTTCATCACCATATATCAATGAAATATCGGTGGCAGGATTGGTATCAGTCCTAAGAACGGTGCGCTTTTCATGTATGAGCAATGCTCCGTCTTTAGTGCCATTGCCTCTCTGAGCCAGCGTCTGTGCAATAGGGAAAAAATCCATTGACTGGGTAGCAGGGTTCAATACCGTGAAATTGCCATCGAAATAGTAAGTTCGCGCATAACTGGTTGGCACTTTGTCTAATGAAGGAAAGATGACTGTGATCCACAATACTCCTAGAATCACCAACACCACCCCCACTATGGACACGACAAACCTTCTCTTCCTTGGTTTTGGGGTAGCCATAGGTCACCTCCTTATTAGTTTTGCTCAAGTCCGTTTCGCAGCCTGCCCAAGGCCAGTCTCATCCCAGGCTTCGATCTCGCCTCCATCATGCACTACTCTACTCTGTAATAACCAGGGGCTCAGTAAAACGATAATAAAACAGAAAGACACAAACAAGGAGATAACAGGATTGAGGTTACTCTGGGCAAAGCGCCAGACCATTGCCAGAATAAGCAACGTCCCTACCGCAAGCACAGTGGTCTTGAGTAATCGCTGCCTGAGACGAATAAAGGTTCCCGCAGCACCCCCCAGGGCGAGAAAGGTAAACGCCACTCCGTGTTCGCTCCCTGGTAGACCTCCTTTGCTGTATGCCGCAAGTCCGGGCCCCTGCTGCAAGGCAAAAAACCACGCCACAATTGCAGGAAATGGAAGCAGCATAAATGAGGCGAGCAGCCAATCCCTGCGTACTATGCAGACTATGGCATAGCCCAACAAACAAAGAGCAACAGGGACATAAGCTGCCATTACCACCCATTGCATGCCACTTCCCAGCATAAATCGGGATAGGCCGTGCCCAACCGCAAGTAGAACCAGAAAAACGATAACGAACAAAGTCAGCAGGGAATAGCCCAGCCAAGAATAGAACCATGAGGGTTTACCACGCCGCCAGGCATAGAGCGTCACCGATACTACTATCAGCGCAATAGCAGACAGCCAGAAGTTATTTCGCCAGAGATGTAAGCCAAAAGTGAAAGCTAGCAAGAAGTGAGGGACAGCCGCTAGCAAAGCCTGGCTCCATGTCCCTTTGCTGTACACCTCATAAATCTGGCGGCCGAGCGCCTCCGGTGCGCCGAATCGCTTTGTCGCCACATCCTCTGCCTCGGCGGTAGAGTAACCGGCCTGGCACAACTCCCCTATCTCGTCTTCAAAATGGGTCTGAAGCTCACGAACAATCTCGCTCTCTGCCGTAGGGTCCAGTTTCGAGCACGATTTAACTCTTGCCAGATATTGTTTAAGCTTTGGCAGCATCTGATAATCCCCTATCTCAGCCCATATTTGCAGGTTCGGTAACCAAATTCACAGCGGCCGAGAAGTCCCGCCATTCATCTCTCTTCTCATTCAAGACACGGCGTCCTGCCTTGGTGAGGTAGTAATACCTTCTCTCCTGCCCAGTTGAGAGACGTTCCCACTTGCCTTCGATGAGCCCCTCCCTCTCCAACCTGTGCAAAGCCGTGTAAAGAGTGCCCTCCTTGAATTGAAAATAACCGCCGCTTCTTTTTCCCATCTCTTTGATCAATTGATATCCGTATATAGGCTCCTGTCCGATTAGTGACAGAATCAAATGGTCGGTGCTTCCCTTCAACAACTCACGTCCGTATTTCATCTTCCTAACTATACCTCGTATTATGAGGTAGTGTATATCAC
>DAOUMT010000323.1:0-3924 GCA_034409195.1 Dehalococcoidia bacterium | reverse complement strand
ATCTTTGGGGGTGGCATTACTACTGACGATTGCTCCAGATAATAGCTCATCCGCCGCTAATGGCGAGCACGAAGAAAAGCTCATCGCCATCGTTCAGCGGCTTCGTCAGGTCGTCGGCCGAGATTTTTTGTCCATTAACGAAAAACCATATCTGGGGCCGCAGATTGCCCTGTTTATCGTATAGCCATCGCTTTATTTTGGGGAATCGAGCTTCTAATTCGTGAAGGCATTCCATAGTGTCGTTTCCTGTTACCTGCACAAACTCTTGTCCGTCGGTAAATTTGCGGAATAACGAAGATATTTTTATAGTGACATTCATCATCTACACTCGCAGCAATTCGGGTCTTTCTTCAGTCTGACTTCACTGAATTTCATGCTGAGTCCATCATATATCAAGAGCCTGTCTGTAAGCAATTCGCCTATGCCCAGGATATACTTCAATACTTCGGTAGCCTGAATACAGCCAATGATTGCAGGGGTAACTCCCACCACCGGGATTTTACCTGGTACAACGCCCTGGTACAAGCACCTCAAGCACGCTGTCTTGCCCGGAACTACCGTGGTGGCCCTGCCCTCGAAACCATAGACTGCCCCATGAAATAGGGGCAGTTTTTTCTTGACAGCAACCTGGTTTAATAGAAACCTTGCCGGAAGATTGTCCATAGCGTCCACTATCAAATAATCGCCCAGAAGGTCGAATACATTATTCTCATCGATCGTTGCCTTTATAGCCTCTATACTAATTTGCGGATTAAGCACCTCAAGCTTCTCTTTAGCCGAGTCGACTTTATCCCTTCCTATGTCTTTATCAGAGTGCAGCATCTGACGGTTCAAGTTGCCGAGTTCCACCTTGTCACCATCTATGATTTTGATTCTCCCCACACCAGCTACGGCTAAATAGGTTAAAATGGCAGAGCCGAGACCGCCGGCCCCAGCGACCAAAACCTTTGCCTTCTTAAGTTTTTCCTGACCCGATTTAGACCATCCGGGGATCAGTAATTGCCTTTCATATCTTGCTAGTTCGGGTCTGCTGAGCATCTTACCCTCGCATCAATAGCAATTGCAGCGATGTTAAAAGCACTGTTTGATATTAACTCATTTGGCTTATCATTGCCAGCGGGTCTCTTAATTAATGAGAGTACCTGTCCCCCGCGGGGGACAGGTACTCGACTCAAGGAGGGCAGGGAACTTCAGGTCTATTTGTATAATTTGGCGGCAAGCTCGGACAGGCCCAGGCTTACCAGTTTTTCTTTCAACGGACGGCCCTTGGTGTCCAGGCCCCTTGCCTTATAGTAGTCTTTTAGCATGAGTTCTACATTGGGCACCGAGCCCGCAGCGCCACCGTCGGGCAGGGGGGTCAAAATGCGCTTCGGCATTCGGTCATCTGCGGCTGTAATGCCCATGAGATTGTTCAGTCCCCTTTGAAGCATCCAGATGCGCTCGCCGCACTCCATGACTTCTTTAAGGTCGTAGTCAAAGCCGGTGGCAGCCTTCAGTGCCTCAGTCAACTCGGTAACGGTCATGGACATGAGGCCGAACTGGCACATCGTTACTGCATTTGATAGCATTGATACGTTTTCGCAGATAAAGTTAAGCTCACCTTTACCTTCGTCGGCCTTGGGGTCATAGCCGCCTGGTATGCCGATGTCCGGCCAGGTGGTCCAGCTCGATTCAATCTTGCCGATCTCGGAAGCGACGTGGCAGGCGCCGCGGTTTGACATCATGAAACCGAGGCCGTGACCGTGGGAACCCCGTACATCGTACAAAGCAAACTCGAGGCCTTTAATCTCCACTGTATAATCTGCTGCATTACCACCTATCTTCTTAGCAGCACTCCGGCTGCCCTCCGCCAGTACAGCGCCGAAGCCCTTGCGATATGTTATCTTCTCCATCATTGCCAGAACGTCGTCTGCGTTCCCCCACCTCAACTGGCCGCCGTCGAGGTCCTTGGAGGTGATAAGGCCTTTCTCGAAGCACTCCATAGCAAAGGCGATAGTGGCACCGCAGCTGATTGTATCCATGCCATACCGGTCCGCCATCTCCCCCATCTTGATGACAGATGCCAGGTTTTCAACTACCATCAGGGGACCGAAGGCGCCGATTGTTTCATACTGAGGTCCCGGCCCCTCTTCAACTGCGTAGGGCCCCTCAGCCACCTTGACCGTTCTCTTGCATGCTATGGGACAGGTGTAGCATGCATGGGGCTTAGTCAGGTACTGCGTGGTTAGCGCGCCCCCGCCGAGTAGCGGCGCCAGCCAGTTGCCGTCGCCCACTGTGTAATTCTTAACCGGCAGGACGCCGGTCATAGCATTTACTTCTAGGCCCATCGCGGTACCGCTGGCTGTGAGTGTCTGTGAGATGATGCTTTCCTTGACTTTAGCCAGAGCATTCTTGCGCACATTTTCGAAAGCTTCCAGATTGGCTGGTATCACTTTACCTGTGCCGCTGACGACAATAGCCTTCAGCTTCTTGGAGCCCATCACCGCACCGCCGCCGCAGCGGCTGATCGAGCCCCATTTCGTGTTCATTATGTTGGCAAATTTTACCAGGTTCTCTCCGGCGGGCCCTATCTCCAGCACGTCTACTTTATTGCCATGACGTTTCTTGAGGATATCCGAGGTTTCATAAATATCTTTCCCCCACAAATCGGAGGCGTCCTTAATCTCCACTTTGTCATCTGCTATCACGATATACACAGGTTTCTGGGAAGCGCCCGATATGGCAATTCCATCGTAGCCTGCTCTCTTCATTTCAGCAGCGAAGTTGCCGCCGGCCGAGCCCTGACCCCAGATACCGGTCTGGGGCGATTTAAAGGCTGCCAGCAGACGTGAAGACGTGAAAAAGTTGGTCCCTGACAAAGGGCCAGCCATAAGGAAAAGTACGTTATTGGCGGACAGTGGCTCGGTGTCGGGAGGAACGCGGTCAAAGAATAGCTTCGCTGCAAGCCCGGCCCCTCCGATAAATTTTCGCAGCACATCGTCTTTTATCTCGGTGGTTTTGACTTTGCCGCTGCTCAGGTCTATATCAAGTATCTTTCCTCTGTTTGTTCCCATTTCTACCTACCTCCCTGATTATTATTATTAAGATAAGACCTCCTGATACGATTAATTTTGCTGACCGCACTAGTAAGGAGCACGTTTCAGTTGCTCCCTGGCCCTGACGTAAGATGTGTACGTGATGTACTGTTTGCGATTGATGTACTTCTCCAGGGGAACAAGCTGCTTCCTTTTCCTGGTTATGCCATTACGCACGACCAGGCTCATGGCATTGCTGGCTCCTGAGCCATAAGAGGCGAGCAAAATCGTTTCGTCTGGCTTCGCCTTATCCAGTACTCCCGCCAGGCTGACGAACGTCGAGCATGACCCCAGATCGCCCAGGATTGATGCAATTCCCGGGGCCAGCTTCTCTTTCTGTATTCCCAGATCTTTCGCAGGCAGGCTCGGAATCCTCTCGTCCGGCTGCGCAAATACTATATAATGGTAATCTTGGGCTTTCTTTCCCAGTTTCTCCAAAAGCCCCTTACACGCCTCAGCTACATGTTTTTGATAGCCGTATTCGCGGTCAAACCGGTAATCGTTCAAATTGGACACCCATGAATCTTTAACAGACCGCCATCTGTCCAGGAAAAAGGTAGAATAGGTATGCAAACCCTCAAAGTCGGCGATAGCGCCTGCAGCGCCGATCACCGTAGCTACGGCTCCAGCACCGAAGTTGGCATCGCCCTCCGTGCCCGGGGCGGTAGCTCTATTCTCTGCGCCGATAACGAGGCCGTATTTGATTCTTTTGGCAGCTATGGCGTCCAGGCATCCCAGAAGCGCGTTGGCAAGCGCATTTAGGGAGCCTGAGTAATCTATCATAGTAGTTTCCGGAGGCAAACCCAGTGTTTCAGCCAGAATCGGGGTTACATATTGCTCGATATATGGC
>DAOUMT010000322.1:0-3932 GCA_034409195.1 Dehalococcoidia bacterium | reverse complement strand
CCACACAACATCCCACACACTGTCGGAGGCAGTCAAACGACTCATGAGGAAAAGGCCGAAGGCAGCGATACACATTCCCAGGATGCGAAACCCCCTTGTGCCAAAGCGGTCTGACATCGCACCGCTCAGAGGTGCCACTAACATAGTAGCCAGGGGCGAAGCGATCAAGGCCAATCCCACTTTGAGTATATCGTAATGCAGCACAAATGACAGATAGAAAGGCGTCAGGAACACGATCGCGTATAAAGCCACAAAGGCGAGAAGCGCGCTAACACTGGCAAGGCTGAATCGTCGATTCTTGAAGAGCTCCAAATTCAGCATGGGCTGAGTAGAAGTTCGCTCTATCCAGTAGAACCATGCGCCGAATACAACCGCGATTCCCACAAGGGAAAGCGATCTGGGGGACGCCCATCCCCAGCTTTCTCCCTGGTTGGCGTAGAGGAGCAGAGTGCTAAAAAAGACTAAGGCTGTCAAAGCACCGGCCACATCCAGCTTCTGACCGGGCTTGGCAACGCTTTTAGGTATGACACGCGAACCCCAGATTAGAGCAGCGATTCCGATGGGTACGTTTATGAAAAATACGTAGTGCCAGCTACTGTATTGCGTAATTAACCCGCCCAGAGTCGGCCCGAGGCCCAAGCCCGCTGAGATGCTAACAGCATATATACCCATAGCCCTGCCGCGCTCGAAGGGCGGGAAGGCCGCTGTGATGATAGCCATGCCCACGGCCATCAGCAGACCGGCTGCGAGACCCTGGATACCTCTAAATGCGATAAGCATCCAGATAGTCTGCGAAGTACCGCAGAGAATTGAGGCAACTATGAAAGAAGCCAGGCCGGCAAGAAATATTTTCTTATATCCGAGCATATCTCCCAGCCGGCCGTATAGCAGGATAAGGCAGCTGATAGTCAGCAGGTAGACAGTAGGCACCCATTGGGCTATCGAAATGTCTGTTTTAAAGTAGGCAGTAATGCTCGGCAGGACGGTGTTGACAATGCTGGCATCAATAGGCCCCATAAAAGCGCCCAGCATAACCGCCGTCAGTATAAGCCATTTAGCCTCAATACCCTTTTTTGCCGTAGGTTTGCCGCTTTCAGCCATATCCAACTCCGCTATTAAGAGGGTTTACAAACGCCCCTCCCGCCCCTAAAGAACCCCGCAGGGCGTTCTGTTGAGCGCCCCTGCAGCCACTCAGCATCCCGCTTGTTAAACGACCTCAGAAAATTAACTCTATAATATCAGAGAGACGCTTTATATGATAGAGCCCTGTCATGTCTGAAGCAACACCATATGCGCTAAGACCTGACAGGCATAATGCAGAGACTTAGCATCGCGACTCCTGTCACGACGAAAAAAATGCGTTGCCACTGGAGTGGCAACGCATTGCTCATGACTCACAACGCTGCTAGCGCTGTCTCCAGCGAGACGCGTCTCCCCATTCCTTGGCTTTCCAGGGAAGCGCCTTTGGAGTAACCATAGGGAGTACCTCTTTGAACAATTCCAGGCGTTCCTCATCGCTCAGCGGCTTATATGATTCGGCTACTGCGAGATTCTTTTTCAGTTGCTCCATACTTTCCATACCCACGATTGCTGTGCTCACAGGCAGCCCGAATGTATATCGCAGTGCTTTATCGTATATAGAAGCTAAAGCTCCCAATCCCATCACTTTCATGCCGATGACAGCTACCCCCCTAGCATTGGCAACCGGCAGGAACTCTTCGGCGAAGCTGAAGATGAAATGGTCCAACGCAGACGCAGCGCAGAGCACAGTGTCGAACGGGAACCGCTCCAGAGCCTCCAGTTGCACCCTGGGATTGGTGTGACCGCTTATGCTGATATAGCGCACCAGCCCCTCTTTACGGGCTTTGACCGCTGCCTCCAGAGCTCCTCCCGGAGCTGTCAGCTTATCGAGTTCTTCGATAGACCAGACATTGTGCATTCGCCACTCATCGACATAGTCGGTCTGCAGCCTTCGTAAGCTCTCCTCAAGTTGACCGCGCGCCTCATCACGCTCTCGCGACCACACTTTCGTCGCAATCCACATCTCTTTCCTGCGTTCGCGGGCCACCTTTCCCACCCTTTCCTCGGACTGGCCCCATGAATATATCCAGGCCGTATCGAAATACCTTATACCCTTATCCAGGGCATAATTCAGAATCTTCAGCGCCTCTTTCTCAGAGCAGCCATGCTCCTCAACTATGCGTTGTGCGCCGAAGCTCAGTATGGGAAACTTTTCGCCTGTCTTTCCGAAAGGTCTCTCCTCCATGACTCACCCCCGATTAGCAGACTTTTAACTAGCTACCTACTTATTTCAATCTTTAACTTCTTTACCTCGCTCACACCTTTAAGTGAAGTGACCATCCCCAGAACCGTGTTCCTGACTATTTTATTAACGAAGTCATTGACAGGCACCTTCGAGCCGTTAAGGTTGATATTGACCGTATCTCTTTCAACAGAGAGAGCCAGATTCCTGACACGGCACGTGCCTTTGAGAGAGGAAAGTATTCCGCTGATAACACGATCAACGTATCCCTGCACAAAGAAGTCCATCTCGATCGGTGCATCATTAACATACAGGTTTATCTGCTTCGATGCCAGTTCCATTGCTCCTTTCTCTGCATAATTGAACCTAATGGGCTTAATACGACATACACACAATAGCCTGCGGAAATTAATAAGTCATAAAATTACGAGTTAAAATGTTAAGAAAATATCACATTTTATAGCACATAGCCCACCCCAAAATGTCATAAATTTCTAATCATTCCTCACCGAATTTTATGACTTCGTAATATACAATTGGTTACCATATTGATACATCCTGGGTCGGCCATTCATATTTAGATAGGTTGATGGCAGAATAAAGGAGGCTAACATGGCTCATCTGGGAGATGCCGCCGACATTTTATGGATTTTAATAGGGCTCGCTATTCTGGCAGCATTCCTGATCCCATATTTGCAGAAACGTCGCATAGTAAAGAGCCGGCTGGCGGCCATGCGGCTCATTGAAAGAAAACGACGATCGCGTGTCATAACCATAATTCACCGGCAGGAGACTATGACTCTCTTCGGTTTTCCTATCTATCGCTATATCGATATCGAAGACTCAGAGCAGGTGCTCAGAGCAATCCGGCTTACACCGCCTGAGATGCCGCTTGACCTGGTTTTACATACCCCCGGGGGATTGGTACTGGCTTCCGAACAAATAGCTTGCGCCTTGAAACGCCATCCCGGCAAGGTTACGGTTTTCGTGCCTCACTATGCCATGTCTGGAGGTACTTTAATCGCGCTGGCCGCTGCCGAAATTGCGATGGACCCCGATGCCGTGCTCGGACCAATCGACCCGCAGCTAGGCACTCAGCAGGGCGGGTACTACCCCGCTGCCTCGGTTCTTAGCGCCTTGAAAGAACCCAACCCGCACCGGGATGACTTGACCATTATCCTGGGCGATATGGCAAAAAAGGCAATCGACCAGGTATACAATGTTGTCTATTCCTTGATTAAAGATAAGATGTCCGAGGAGAAGGCTCGGGAATTAGCTAAGATGCTTAGCGACGGCCACTGGACGCACGACTACCCTATCGGCTTCGGCCAGCTAAAAGACATGGGCTTGCCCGTAAACGACCGGCTGCTGCCGGAAATATACGGGTTGATGGACCTCTATCCCCAATCCGGACTGCGGAGGCCCTCCGTAGAATTCATACCTACTCCCTACCTGCCGCCAGAAAGGAGGCCTCGCAAGGGTGATAGCGAAATTAGCTAATATTAGACTTCCACAAGCACTTTATCGCCTTCGACCTTCACCGGGTATGTTTTGATGGCCCTCGGTCGGCGAAACAATTTCGTTACAGTCACAACTGCTCCCGGCCAGTTAGTCCAGCGAATCACCCTCCCATCCGTAAGCTCGTACTGAGAACCATGTACAGGACAGG
>DAOUMT010000321.1:0-4864 GCA_034409195.1 Dehalococcoidia bacterium | reverse complement strand
ATATACGATAGATGGCATGCAATTAAGTATAGCAGCATCTGGTAAGTATCCGGCCCGACCTCAGACGGAGCACTCACAATTTGTATGGGTCTTGAAGGGGTCATACTCCTAACGCTGCCCCTAGCTCAAGACCTCGCCTGAAGGCCTGAATATTCCTGGCCAGCAATTCGGGATTTTGGCTGAGGCGATTCTCGATTTGGCTTTCGATGAGGCCTGGGTCGATAACCTCGGTAATTCCGATATAGGCTCCGAGCAATATCAAGTTCGAGCCCTGCTGATTGCCGAACATGGCGACTGCTGTCTCCAGAGCGGGAACCATTCCTACTCTGATATCCGTTCTTGATATGGCAGTTGTTTGAGACTGCTGCATAGTTACCTGCTGGGTAGCGAAATCGCTTCCGACACCGGCCTTTTCGGTCACCAGAAGCCCTCCCGGCTTCACTCTGGCCTGATAGGGGCCCAACTGGGAAACATCCATGACAATCACCGCCTCCGCGCGGGACAATAGAGGCGAGCTTACTTGAGCCTGCGAAAAGACGACTGTACACTCACAGGGACCGCCCCGCTGGCTGGCGGCATATGATGGAAGATATGCCACGTGGTCATACTTGGCAAGTGCCGCCTGGGCCAAGAGTTGCCCAGCCATGAGGACACCTTTTCCTCCAGTCCCCGCCATGATTACTTCAGCTTTGAATGGTTCACCGGGCTTCATAGCACCTTCCTAAATCTTGAAGCATAGCAACTAAAGGCTATCAACATTCTTGAACTCGCCCAGCGGGAACTCCGGGATCATCTTGTCATTGATAAACTTAAGGGACTCTGCAGGAGTAAGATGCCAAACGCTGGGACACATCGAAAGTATCTCTACGAAGCTGAAACCCAGGTTATTCATCTGTTTCTGCAAGGCTGTCTTAACGAATTTCTTCGTGCGCTTATAGTTAGACGGGCTATTGACTGCGCCTCTGGCCGAGTAGGCGCAGCCCTTTATGGATGCTGCCAGTTCCGCTACATGCATAGGGAATCCCTGATTGACAGTCCTGCCTTCGGGAGTAGTACTGGTCACCTGACCCATCAGGCTGGTAGGCGCCATCTGGCCGCCGGTGGTCCCATAGTTGGCATTATTTACCATAATCACGGTTATCTTCTCCGCCCGGCCCGCAGCGTTCAGGAAGCCCTCGGATCCGATTGCAATGCAGTCGCCATCTCCCTGCACAGTATATACTATGTTGTCGGGGTGAACCCGTTTCATAGCCGTTGCTATGTCGGCGGCACGCCCATGGGGACCCATGAAGCCATCGGTATCGACGGCACGGATAAAAAAGCCCGAACTGCACCCTGCCCCTGAAACATTCACTGTTCTCCCAGCTATGTCCAACTCTCCAATTACCTCGCAGACCAGTCGTTCCACCAGAGGATGGCCACAACCGGAGCAATGGAAGAGAAAGAAAAGCTGAGGTGTTAAGGGAGGCGTCCCAGCGACCCATTTTCTTTGTTTGCTCTCCATATCTCCCTCCGATGCTACAGCAGCTTCTTCAGTTCCCCGATGACAGCGTCCGGGAATATCTTTCCTCCATCATCCCGCTGGTGTCTGAAGGTAGCTCCCACGAAGCCTATTGGCACCCGGTCCTGTACCGCTTTCTCCACATCCTCGAGCATCTGGCCCATGCTGTCCTCTACCACGAGAAATTTGCTCCCCTGATTAGCCTTGTCCCTGATAATCTGGTAGGGGAAGGGATACAGAGTGATGGGACGGATCAATCCCGCCCTTATCCCCTCATCCCTCGCTCCATCCACTGCCGCCTTGGCCACTCTGGCGCAGTAGCCATAGGCCACTAAACATACCTCGGCATCGTCCGCGTGATAGAGTTCATACCTGACCTCTTGTTTTTGCCAGGTCTTGAACTTGTTGTCCAGGGTCTCCAGTAAACCGATATAGTCGAAATTGCCATTGGCGCACATCAGCATCCGTGAGGTTCCGTCTGCTCGACGTGCTTTGCCTATCAAAGCCCAGTCTTTCTCCGGCAGGGGGTCAAAGTCCAGGCTTTTGATTTCCAGCGAATCCGCCATCTGCCCCATCAGAGCATCGGTGAGCATGATAACAGGGTTGCGGTATTTGTCAGCGAGGTAAAACGCAAGCTGGACAAGATCGTGTGTCTCCTGAACAGTATGAGGCGCAAGAACGATATTTCTGTAGCCACCATTGCCACCACCCCTGGTAACCGAGAGGTAATCGACTTGGGCCTGCCTGACATGTCCCATACCAGGACCGCCACGTTGTACCAGCACGATGACCGCGGGAACCTCAGCGTTAGCCATGCATGACATGCCATCCTGCATCAGCGCCCATCCCGGGCTTGAAGTAGAAGTCATAGCCCTGATGCCGCTGGCCCCCGCCCCCATGAGCATGTATATAGAGCCCGATTCCGACTGTGACTGGAGAAACACCTTGCCCCGTTTGGGGAACTCCTTGGCGAAAAATTCCGGGATCTCATTCTGAGGAGTGATAGGGTAACCAAAGAAAGCGTCGCAGCCGGCACCCAGAGCGCCCCAGCCCACAGCCTCATTTCCTCTAACAAGTACCTTCTGTCCCATAATCCTCTTTTCTCAAAAGGTTCTCCCTGCAGTTCTAATCAGCTTGGGGTTTGCTCCAAAATCTGGTAGACCTCGATAGCAGAATGGGGGCACATGAAACCGCAGTTCCCACAGGCTGTACAACGAGAAGGCTCCGAGATTACCGGGAGCATGTGGCCTTGGGGCGTATACTTATCGCTGGGCCAAGTGATGCAACCCCGCTTGCAGAATATGGCGCAGTAGCCGCATCCTAAGCATCTGCCTTCATTTAGGGTTATCTCGCCCTTGACCGCCATGCCCACCATTCCTATTATTAGATACTCTCACTGACACTGATTAAAGGGCCATTACCGATATACTCAGTCTAGTAAATCTATCTTATGTTCCCATAGTCTGAAGCTGGTTGAATAAGAATACCCAGTCAACTTGTGGCTGACCTGTCGGCTTCAATTCATTTGAGGGGACTCTTCTATAATTATCGCATTATTTTCTGCCAATGACAAATGCTACGATGCGTCATGAGCCGTCTCCTCGGTGCTCTTTCAAAATGTCACAACTTTTTAACTTTTACCTTCCACTTTTTATAACTTTTTCATGATGTGGAGATTATTGTTACTCTATGCCCCTTGTTAAGATTTACTATAAATGATTTCTATGTAATGGGTATTGGCGGTCAGTTCGGGGCGGGCCGCGAGGCGGATCGGGGCACAATGAAAGTATTGCTGGTGCAACCACCAACTCTAAGAAGCTTTGGCCTTCAGACATTTATGCTGCCAGAGCCCCTGGGCCTGGAATTGGTTGCCGCCAGCCTTATGCCAGAGCACGAGGTGCATCTCCTTGACATGCTCCTAGAACCCGGATTGGCCAATGTGCTTGATTCCTTCAAGCCCGACGCCGTGGGTGTCTCGACTTGCTTTACCTCCGATATATATAACGTCTACCGGATACTCCAAATGGTCAGGGAGCAAAATCCCCGCACTTTCACCTTCGTCGGAGGTCAACACGCTACTATGGCGCATTCCGATTTCTTTGGCAAGGCAGACGCCGTAGTCCTGGGTGAGGGGGAATCAACAGCCCCTGAGCTTTTACATAGATGGGAGCTGAATAAGCCGCTGGACCAGGTGAGCGGTATCGTTTTTCGCTGCGGAGATAGCTGGACTCCGAGCCAGCCCAGAAATCTTATCGATAACCTGGACGAGGCCCCTTTACCGGCACGCTCACTCATCAGTAAATATCTTCCGCATTATTTCATTGGGGCACGCCAACCTTGTTCCTCAGTCGAGACCTCGCGCGGCTGCCCATACAGGTGCAAATTCTGCTCTGTCTGGAGATTCTTCAGGCATTCCTTCCGTTCGCGCAGCCCGCAGAGAGTTGTGCAAGAGCTGAAGCAAATCGAATCACCTCACGTCTTCTTTACCGATGACAATGCCTTGGCCAATCCTTCGCGCAGCGACATTCTTATCAGTGAGATCAAGAAAGCCGGGGTGCGCAAACACTACCTGATGCAGGTAAGGGCTGACTCTGTCGCTAAGCGCCGTGACCTGCTGGCAAAGTGGAGAGACATCGGCCTGGAAGCCGTATTCATTGGCTTTGAGTCAATCCGCCAGCAAAAGCTTAATGAGTTCGCTAAGGGCCTTTCTGTTAACTCCATCGAAGAGGCGATAGAAACCCTGCGAAGCCTGAACATCACTGTGATGAGCTCTTTCATAATCAGCCCTGATTTCGACAAGGTGGACTTTGCTGCTCTGAGACAATTCGTGAGGCGCATGAAGCTCCCTATGCCCACCTTCTCAATTCTGACGCCACTTCCGGGCACTGTACTCTACGAGGAAAAAGCACAGGAAATAACAGACCGCAATTATGAGCTTTACGATTTGCTCCACTCCACGCTGCCCACCAGATTGGGTTTGAAGGAATTCTATCGGCAATTCATCCGCCTCTATATCAGCTCATACCTTCCTTATTTTACCCCTTCAGGACTATTCCAGACCTTTACCACGCGTAACCCGGTCAACTTCTGCAACGTCACCTTCAAGGCAGTGAGAATGTTAGCGGCTAACAACTACCGGGCCCTGACAAAGCACCACCAACTGCCGCCGGGGAAGCTTTCTGATGTGAACTTCCCCAAACAGGCTTGGCATCTCGAGCGGGGAAAGGTGACATAAGGGCCCTACCTCATCTGGACTGCTCATTAACTGCCCTCATAAGTACAAGACTTGATTAAATTGCTATGCCTACGTTAATATAGGCAAAGCCGCTCAATGTTTTTTAAGCCTGATTTTACATGCAGGAA
>DAOUMT010000320.1:0-4801 GCA_034409195.1 Dehalococcoidia bacterium | reverse complement strand
GAGGAGGGGGAGGCGTAATCTCGAACGGTTGAGTTGGAAGTGTAGCTAATTATTTTTGACCTGGATCTAACTCTTGTAGATTTCATATCGGTTCATGATGAGGCTACCCAAGAACTATTCAACAGGTTTTTCGGCGTAGAGGCCAAACTGACTGAGATCGACTTTGCCGGAAGAAGCCTGGCTGATAATTTCCTTGAATTGGCCAAGTTGAAAGGTGTACCGGAAGCTGAGGTCAATAGGGATAGCCGGGCATTGGTCGAAAGCTATGAGAGGATTTTCGGCGAAAAGCTTACTAAAGAAGCTTCTGACCATGTCCTTCCCGGGGTGAGAAAGCTCCTGGAGGAGCTATCGAAAACCGACAATTTTGTCGTGTTATATACGGGTGATTCGGCAGGCATAGTCGATCGAGTGCTGAAAGCTACCGGTCTGGGCAAGTATTTCAGGTTCGCAGTTTACGGAACGGAGGCACCGACACGGGTTGGTATAGTGAGGCTTGCTGTAGGAAGGGCTGAGAGCATAACGGGTAAGAAATTCAGCGATAAGGATGTAATAATAATCGGTGATTCTCTACGGGATGTTAATAGCGGCAAGCAGCTTGGCGCTACGACAATTGCTGTAGCGACGGGCTTTCACTCAGAAGAAAAGCTACTAGCCAGTAAACCGGATTACCTGTTCAAGAGCTTGAAAAATTACAGGAAGGTCTTACAAGCAATCTCTGAGTCCGGGAAAGACTCGAATAATAATAGATAAGAAAGGAGGATGCCATGGCTGTATCAGGGAAATACGGCAAGCTCAATATCCCCAAAATTGGCGCCGATGAGCCAGTGTTCATCCTGAGGGCTCAGGACAAGCTGGCCGAGACCGCCATTGATATCTACCGAGCATTGGCCGCATCGCATGGCCGTCAGTTGGCCAAAGACCTGCAAAAAGAGATAGACGCTTTTAGAAAATGGCCAGGGTCTAAAAAAATGCCGGACTAGTCTTGATGCCCGTCGATGTGCTGTTGACAGAACTGAGCGCATGATAGTTTATAAAGAGGCGGCTGTTTTTAAGGACCGGGCAGATGCAGGCAGGCGACTTGCGGAAGGGCTGGCCCATCACAAGGGCGATGAGGTAGTGGTTTTTGCAGTTCCTCGGGGTGGTGTGCCCGTAGCCATGGAGGTGGCCGCCAGCCTGGGCGCGCCGCTGGATATAGTCATACCACGCAAGATCCCAATTCCATTTAACCCCGAGGCTGGCTATGGCGCAGTTACAGAAGAAGGGATATTGGTTCTAAATGAGCCTCTGGTCAAGGAATTAGGCTTAACCAGGCGTCAGATAGAAAGCCAGGCTGAAGAGGTACGGGCTGAAATAGCGCGGCGGACTGCTGTCTACAGGCGCAAGCTGGAAGCGCATTCCGTCGAAGGCAAAACAGCCATTATCATAGACGATGGTTTAGCTTCCGGGTTTACTATGGCGGCAGCCATCAAGTCGATGCAGCAACGCAAGGCGGCTAAGATAACGGTCGCTGTACCAATAGCCTCGGGGTCAGCGTATGATCTGATCAAGCCGCTGGCCGACGAGTTGGTCTGCCTGATCATAGCCCGCATCGATAGGTTCGCTGTGGCCAGCTTCTATCGCCGCTGGCATGATTTAACCGACGGAGAGGTGCTCGAATATCTTGAAGCATGGCGAAAGGAACCACCCTGGGCTGAAGAGCAAATGCGTTGAAAGAAATTCCTCGTTTAAGTGACAAATAATTAGAGAAATGTAGTTGTGAGACCGAGCACTTACCTGTTTCGGACAAGCTCATGCACTGCAGTGCAGGTCAAGGCGCTTTGCTGCCCGGCGAGGTTCAATTTTCCTGAGCCGGTGGAGTAATAGGAAACTGCTGTAGGTTTTGCTATGAAGGTACGGATTAGCCATCTTACTATCGGATTGTAGCCAGCCAGCAAATCTACCCTCTGAAACACTTTCTCCAGATGCAAATTCAACTCGAGCGATAAAACCTGGTCATTTGCTTTTACAGTGTGTCTCTCCGGAATTGCCAGCTTGGTGATGGGATCGCGCTTGATATCTGTCTTATCAAGGCCCCACTTACCGGATTCTGTGGTGAGATAGATAAACTTGGACGAATCATAAATAATCAGTGGTTTTACCCGGTCATTCTTAAATTTCTTCGTCGTGACGATGTCGGCAAAGATAATGGTGAATTCTTTATCATAGACCCTGCCCCAGTCCCAATACCTTATGACATTCAACGGATAGAAGTTCAGCCAGTTATGGTCTCGGTAGCCCAGACCGTCTATGGTGAAAGTTTTTCCCCTGGTTTGGAACTTTCCTCGGGCGTGGCCGCGCGGCTGGGGGACGACCCAGTACATGCACTTTGTCTCATCGCCGAAGCAGGCGTGACTGGTGAAGCCTGCCATCTTGGAGTCAAGTTCCAGGTCGAGGGATGTCTCTTTGGCTTCGATATGTAGTGTGTAATGTGAAAGGTCTCCCTTGAGAAAGTTTTTGTCTATCTCGACGTCGCAGGATTCGGTGGAAGACTTAAATGATGGATAGCGGAATTTCTCTTCTATCGTGGTCTCTTTCCCATCCGGTTCGACATAAGTGGCCCTGACGCCGGTCAATGCCCTGCGGGGACGGGAGATATCGCCGGAAATGTAAAATTGACCTCTGACGATGCTGCCATCCCCGTTCATCACATCGAAGTACCACCATTCGATGTAGTTTCTGTCTTTCAAGGGATGCCAGGCATCGTCGGCCTGACGGATTATCATTGATTCGGGGATTTCCCTGTGTGTTTGCGCGGGATAGACTACTGCCATCGCTTCACCTCACACGGTATTTGCATCCCCGCCCCTCCAGGGGGGTTGAAGCCTTTACTTTTTCTTGCCCTTTACGGGGGCGCACACCTGCTTGTAAAGCGATCCTCCAACCGCTATTACGAGGTCGCTCATCCGTCCTTCTTTAGCTCTTGCATTGACAATCTCGTCGAATTTAGCCAGTGTGCTCGCCAGGTCGTCAGTTTCAATCTCGTACAGAGCAATGTATTTGCCCTGGCCCTCCGGAGGATTAGTGTTTTCGTAACGTATCGCGCGCACGAACCCCGGCGTCTCCATAATGTCCGGCAGATGGATTGTGTTGTACCATTTATTGAACTCTTCTTCCCTCGATGGGTCGCAGCAGTTAGCCTCCACAGTGAGCAGCCATCTCTCCATTTCGCACCTCCTTAAATACTCAGAGTTTCTATTTGCCAGGGCGTTGTCATATTACGAGCCCTCTTCGCTGTAAGTCCGGCACTATATCGTTCAGTCCTAGTTCCTCGAGCCGGGCTCGCGTCTGCAAACCCGTACTGATATCCCAGCCTCTGAGACTGTAATACTCGTCCTTCAGCCTCTCGAACTTACCCCGGTCGAGCACAGCGCCCTTTTTGTCTACCACCTGGTCGCCCTCCCCGGGCGACAGCAGCTGGGGATTGTGCAGGTCGAACTTGAGAGGCTTGGTGAAATTATATTCGGAAATCCTGTCACATTCTCTACCTCTGTGGCCTTCTCTGGCAAGTATCGCCCTCTGCAAGTTGAATATGCGCTCGCCTATTCTGTAAAGTCCGGCCTCATCTATCTCATTACCTGTAACTGCGGAAAGGAGCTTGCTTTCCAGGCTGGGGTCGCCCACACGGTCTTCGGTTTGCCTGGAGAACATGACAGGGAACAGGTAGCTGCAAAGAATGAGGCTGTCCTTGGCGTTTTCACGGTCCTGGATCATCTTCGCTGCCAGCGCCTTCCCCTCATAGGTGGTGAAATCTACAGATGCCTCACTGCCAAATAACCTTTTGCCGATGGCGCGGAAAACGTCATTGGATATGAATGCGCCATCCTGCTTATAGACCCACATAAGCCACAGATTGAGAGAGCCCATCTCGTTTAGCTGTCCCATGGGCTGCCTCGGCTCCATGGCGTAGAGCAGCCCTGTGGTGATATACATCCGGGGATTCTCGATCAAAGCGAAGTGACCGCTCTCAGTGATATAGTCGGTGAGCAACTCCGTAGCCCCCTGCCCCACTGCATCGGCTGCTCTCCAGTGTCCTTGAGCCAGGATGTCACCGATGCCTTCTCGCAGCGCAATCTTTTTCACCAGGGTCTCTATGAACTCAAGGCTGCCCTGTTTGGAAAGCGGAATACCTGTGTTCTCCTCGGTGAGGATGCCTGCCTGGTGGCACTTGGAGAGCCACTGCATCATGGTGTCCATCTGGTGAGTATCCACGCCGTACTCATTGCAAATCCTGTTTGCCAGGAACGGCACATCGTTCCATTCGCCGTAGTAATTGCGTGCTCTCAGTATATAAAAGGTCGCTGAGCCGCACATGAATTTGCCTGTTTTGCCATTGGATGCTTTGTATAAACCCCTGAAACAGAAGCCGCCGGTGCAGCCCCAGCAGTAATCCTTCTTCAGCTTCATACTCTGGTCGGTGCCGGGCGTGATCGCCATGCCGATTCCCTGCCTGAGTTTGCGGGCATAGTCGGCCAGTTCCTTATATCTCTCAGGATTTGCAGCCGCGACCTTGCTGCTTCCTCTCACCGCTATAGCCTTCAGTCTCTTGGAACCCATTACTGCGCCCATGCCGCTGGAGCCGCTGGCATCGTTATCGGCAAGAACGGAGGCGAAGGTAACCAGATTCTCCCCGGCGGGGCCGATGGCTACAGCGCTTACCGAGCTCCCCAGTTCCTCTTTCAGGCGCTCTCGAGCCTCTATGGTGCTCTTCCCCCACAGGGCTGATGCGTCCTTGATCTCAACCTTTTCGTTTTCTATGAGAACA
>DAOUMT010000319.1:0-2497 GCA_034409195.1 Dehalococcoidia bacterium | reverse complement strand
CGAGCGCGTTTCTATAGGCGACGCTGACATACTCGGGAAGGCGCTTGGCCTCGAACACAGTGCGCGACCACTTGGTGATAGGGCTCATGAACTGAATGTGGTCGAGCTCCTGGAGCGTGCCCTTGTCAAAAGAGTTCAACGGGCTGCGCCCTCCAATGAGCAGCATGGGGCTGCCCGCCTGGAATGCGTTAGCCACTGCGGTTACCGCATCAGTGACACCGGGGCCGGCTGTGACTGCTGCCACACCAGGCTGTCCCGTTACCTTGGCCCAGCCCTCGGCGGCATGCCCTGCCGCCTGCTCGTGCCTGGTATCTATTACCTTAATTCCCTCTCGCTCGCAGGCTTCGATGACAGGTACTATGTGGAAGCCCCACAGCACGAAAAGGTATTTCACCCCTTCTGCTTTCAGCGCTTTAGCGACAAGAGTGCCTCCGTCAACCTCTGCCATTTCAGTTAGCCTCCTGATATTGGTGCAGTTACTCCGGTAACGAGTGGTTTTTTATGAGGACGTGCCGGGAATTAGCTTTGGAACCAGCTTTTGCAGGCACCTTTTTATCTCGTCCCTGCATAGTGCGTACTCGTCGTCCCCCCAGGGGTCAGCGATATCGCCATTTTCTCCGATGTACTCTTTCAACGTATATATTCCCTTGCCGTCGGCCTGCGGCAGCAGGCGTACCCTCTGCTTCTGCTCCTGACTCATAGTCAGCACCAGGTCTGCTTCCGCCAGAAGCTCCCCATGCCTTTTCAGGTCCCTGGAGCGGAAATTATCCACGGAAATCCCCTCTTCCTGCAGCAGCCATTTCACATCTAGGGTGATATCGCTGCCATCGCGGGCGCGTGGTGCTACACCTGCGGAGCTGACCCTGATTTCACATGCCTTTCCGGCAGAATCAGCCAGCATCTTTTTGAGCATAGCCGCAGCCCTATGGCTGAGGCATGTATTCGCATCGCAAACAAAGAGTATATGAGAAGGCTGTTTATTGTCTAACATAATGAATAAATGTGCTCTGTTTTCTTCGCCTTTAAAACGCCTGTAGCAATGCTATCACATCTCACTGCCCCTGTGAAGTGAACCATCAATGTATGTCATTGTATGTCATTGCGAGCGCAGCGAAGCAATCTCTCGTCCTCGTCGTTATTAATGATTCCGTTATCATTGCCAGTAATGTATTGTCAATATCTTCCCCCTTTTGTAAACTTGTCCCTGACTCGTTCAGGGAGGGGGCAAGGGGGATTTAAACACACGTTATCACCTTGAAAATCCATCTCCAATCAACTAGGGTCACGGAGAGATTGCCGCGGCCTCCTTCGGATGGCCTCGCAATGACATGTTGGCAGTTTGTTTTATGTCATCATGAGTCTGCACATTCTACCATGTCATTGCGAGCGCAGCGAAGCAATCTCCTCGCGCCTGTTGATATGAAAATCCCTCTGTCATTATAACGAAAATAGATTCTTTGCCGTTCGCCCTGAGCCCTGTCCTGAGCCTGCCGAAGGATTGTCGAAGGGCCCCAATATGTCATTCCTACCCGACCTGTCCCCGACCCGATCGGGGGAGCAGGAATCCAGGTGCCTGCCATATCCTCTCGCCCTGGATATAAAAACGTAGGGGCGAGGGAACCTCGCCCTTTTGCGTAGCGTCATGACTCACGTCATGACATATCATTTGTTTCCAAGGCCAGCCTGTTATACAATACGTCTCACAGCCTATTGCGGAACGGAGAAAAACCATGAACTCACATACCGACGCCTATACCGTACTTGCCGCGAAGCACGGCTTCGCCACCTCTCAATCATACCTCCATGTGCTCCGATTTCTCATGACGCCCGAGCAGGCTGACCTCGTGACCCTGCTGCCGGGCTCACCCGAAGAAGTAGCGCAAAAGAGCGGACTTGACCTGGCTGCGGTGAAGCGCAACCGCGACATACTGCATCGCAAAGGCGTCATCGTTCCCACGGACTACAAGAATGCCAGCTCCTACATGTTCTGCAAGTACGCCGAACGCCTGTGGGAAGTCAGCGAGTCCTTGCTCGGCCTTGACATCTACACCGAAGAGGAGACGAAGCAGCTTTTCTCCCTCTGGGAAGACTGGAAGAAGACCGATTACGCCGATATGACCGCCGAACGGTGGCGCAATTTGCATGCCATGGGTATCCATGGTCTCAGGATAGTACCGGCATATAAGGCGATACTGGACAGCCCGCAGATTCTTCCCCACGAAGACCCGCGTGAGATTGTCAGGGTTCAGCCCCTGATTACAGTTGTCTCTTGCTCCTGCCGCAAGCACAAGAAAATGATAGGCCATCCCTGCCGCAAATCGGATGCCGAAGCCAACTGCCTGCAGTTCGCCAAGTCAGCGGAGTACTCCCTGAGCAGAGGGCACGGGCGGCGCATCTCCTTAGACGAAGCGCTGTCCATCGTTGAAAAGAATGAAGACGATGGGCTTGTCCACCAGTGGATGAACCACTCTAAGATCGCAGCCGCTCAACCCTATGC
>DAOUMT010000318.1:0-4315 GCA_034409195.1 Dehalococcoidia bacterium | reverse complement strand
TGGCTGCTAATTTATCCGATCGGGGGACGGGTGGCTGTGATGAGGCCGCTTCCTCGTCGCGCGTTATAGGCAATAAGAGACACATCCTTAAAACCCGCAGAGCGAATAATGGCAATTATCTCGTTTACAGTGTAAGTGCCCAACATTAAATTGAACAGCGCTGCAGGTAAAGGCCCACATTTGTCATTGTTCAGCAGGAAATCCTGTACTAAAAGTAAACCGCCTGACACCAATGCCTGCATACCCTGCTGCACTCTCTTCTCCGCCTGGCTGCCCTGCCCATGCATGACGTTGGACATGAATACGCAATCGTAACCAGTGCCGAATTCATCGTTGTTCCAGTCCCCTTCCTTGAAGGAGATGCGGTCGCTCATATTGAACCGTTCAACTACCTGCCGGGCGATAGCGATAGTTTGCGGCAAATCCCATATGACAGCTTTTAGCTTGGGGAAGCGCTGGCACAAAGCGATGCTATAGGTGCCAGGACCGCCGCCGACATCGAGGAGCAATTCTCTGTCAGTCAGGTCTAATTGCCTCGCTATCCATTGCGCGGTTCCATTGGCGGCGTTGCCGTGCATGGCCCAAATCCAGTGTTCATGCCAGTGGGAGATGAAATAGTCCGGCGGCTTTGGTGCTGCCCCACGCCCTCCCGTTCGCACTATATCAGGAAGCCCGGTGCTGCCCCACCAGAGCATTTCGCCGTGGTCGAGAACACCGCCGAAATATCGCTCACTCTCAGGCAAAAGCATATCTTTGGCCAACTGGGTCAGCGCAAAACGGTCGTTGTCCTTCTTAACAAGGCCAAGTGCGCAGCAAACGATGAGCAATTTCTCCGTCATGCGTGCGTCGGTATTGCACTGTTTCGCCACTTCAGCAGCACTCTCGGGCTTGCGCAGCGCCTGGAAAATCCCGAGTTGATGGGCTGTCATCAAAGCACGTGATGCTCGAAACTGCCAATTGAGTTCCAATAGCGCGGCTCCTGCCTCCAGGTTGTCAGCATCAAACAAGCTCATTTCTTTCCTCCATTGCCCACCCGCATTTTAGGGAGTCAGAGGTCAGTACTGGACACTTCCCTTAACGCAGGTGTGGTCTTTCTTGGACATTAGTATATCACCTGTGGTCTGTGTACAGTAGTAAATCTGTGCTGATGGGATAGCAGTTAGCATAAAGTTGATTATAGGGTAGTAGTAGACTGAAGTAGGCCGAGACAAAGACCCTTTGTCAACAATCCCTGGCGACGTTTGACAAATATTGCAACGCGTGGTAACTTATGTAGTACTCTGAGCGTAAAGTAGTCTTATGTCATCTTCTATTCTGACCGGTAAGTTTCTCCTCGGCTTCCTCGAAAGCTATCCCGCCGCCGTCAGCGTATTCAAGCTGGATGGTACTATGGTGTTCGTTAATCAAAATGGCTGCGAACTCCTCAAGAAATCGAAAGAAGAGCTTATGGGCAAGCGCGTTCAGGATTTCGTAGCCGACAGGACAATGGCGGAGTCAATCATATCACGTATCATATCAAAGGGATACGTCGAAACTGAACTGAGTGTTAGGCAAAGCAACGGCGATGCTTTAGGCATCAGGTTAACCGGGGTCCTGGTCAAAAATGGCGCGGGCAAGCCTGTGGGAGTTGTGGGAATGGCAAGAGGGACCACCACTGCGTTGGGCAAAAGTACTGAATTGGCTCTGGCTGTCCAGCGCATACTCAACCAGCTCCCTGAAGGCAGAATGTTGACCGTCGAGGAAGTAGCCAGTGAGCTAAGGGTAAGCAAGGAGACAGTTCGACGCTGGGTCAGAAACGGACAACTGCCTTGTATCAAGCTGCCCCGCGGCATACGCATACCAAGCGAGGTAATGAAGGATTTAATACGCCTGAACCTTCGATAGAAAGTCGAAAATAGAACCGTTTTTTTAAAGGTTACGCTACTACTTCGACAGTAGCTCAGTTGAGGGCGCACTCGAAAGCACAAACACAGGAATACAAAGCCCTCCAGACAAGATTAATTTGGGAATCCTCATATTGCCGCAGTTGGAATGGATGAAAGTTCTGGACTTATCTCAAACGAGATGGCATCCGTATTGCACCATGTCCATTGGTCCCCAGTTGTATTGCGCGAGTGCCCAAGGCGCTCTTTAATATTAAAGATAAAGGAGGTTAAGTTTCATGGCCTTAAGTGAAAAGGACAGGTCTTTGATCGGAAGAGAGTCCGCGCCTATCTATGCTCCTGATGAGGTATGCAAGCCCATGATAAGGCACTGGGTGGAGGCTGTGGAGGATGCCAATCCCCTGTATACAGATGAGGAATATGCCAGGAGCAGCAAGTACGGCGGCATTATAGCGCCTCCCCAGATGATGATGGTATGGTGCATGCCGCGCATGTGGCCGTGGCCTGAGTTCCCCTGGGTTCCCATGGCTGAACTTGAGTTGCCAGGCGACTATGATACCTTTGTCGCCACAGATATGATTCGGGAATTCTATCTTCCGGTACGCCCTGGCGACATATTGAGCTATACCATGAAGTTAGATAGTGTGTCAGAGGAAAAGAAGACACGCATTGGTAGAGGCCATTTCATCACTACTACCCAGATTTACCGCAACCAGAGGGGAGAGGTAGTGGGCAAAGAAATTCGTACTGTATTGAAGTATAAAGGCAGCACATAGGAAGGAATGCCTAGAGTCGATCAGAATAACCGTCGAAGGAGAGGAAAACAATGCCAGAATGGAAAAAAGTTTGTTGGGAAGATGTTACAGATGGGCAGGATATCGGTTCTTATGAGATGCAGATGGACGCAGTGAAGATTAGCTGTGGTGCCTGGGCTACCAGAGACAGCAACCCCATACATCACGATAAAGCCTTTGCTGAAAAGGGCAGTCAGAAAAATATCATCGTAAATATCATGCATTCAGAGGGTCTATTGTGCAGGCTGGCAACCGATTGGAGCGGTCCCACCGGCGAGCTAAAGAGGATACGGTTCAATATCAGGGGGTCTTGCTATGCTGATGATACCCTCAAAGTAACGGGCAATGTGATAAAGAAATATATTGGCCAGGATGACAACTACATGAAAGGACTGCACCTGGTTGACCTTCAGGTTAACGCTACAGCCAGCGGCAATCCTTTCTGCGATGCCCAGATTACCCTGGCTTTGCCGGCCAAGAAAGCTCATATCTAAATATTAGGGGGTTGAGAAATGGACAGTTTGAAGGATAAATCTTGTATCGTCGGCATCGGCGAGACCGAGTATTCCAAGAACTCGGGGCGCAGCGAGATGCACCTCGCCTTGGAGGCGATAAAAGCTGCCTGCGACGATGCTGGTATAAGCCCCAAGGAGATCGATGGTATAGTAAGATTTTCGGTGGACAGCAACCAGGTAGATGAGATAGCCAGAAATTTCGGCCTGGAGAACCTGAGGTTCTTCCCGGAGGTCTTCTTTGGCGGAGGCGCAGGCTGTGGCACAGTACAGATGGCAGCTATGGCTGTTGCTCTGGGCAAAGCCAAACACGTTGTGTGCTTCAGGGCATTGAACGAGCGCTCCGGCTTCCGCTACGGTCAGATGGCGATGGCTATGCCGATGATGGGACACTTCCAGTATTCCATCCCGTTTGGCTTGATGGCACCGGGCTCGATGGTCGCTGTAATGGCCGTAAGACATATGCATCTATACGGTACAAAAACTACAGACTTCGGCGAGGTGGCCGTCGCTTTCAGGAAACATGCCAACAAGAATCCCAAGGCGATGATGCACTCGAAAACGCTTACGCTCGAAGACCACGCTAACGCCAGGATGATTGCCTATCCACTTCGCCTGTTCGATTATTGCCAGGAGAGCGATGGCGCTACAGCTGTAATTGTCACCTCGCCCGATAGGGCAAAGCATCTTAAACAAAAGCCCGTTTATATCATGGCTGCTGAGCAGGGGACCGGCAGTTGGATAGAGATGATGACCAGCTACCAGCGCAAGGACATCACTGACCTGGAGGAATATACGCGCCTTGCGCCCCATCTGTGGAAGGAGGCGGGGATAGGGCCCAAGGATATAGACTGCGCCCAGATCTACGATGCCTTCACTCCGCTGGTGATTATGCAGCTGGAGAGTTTCGGCTTCTGCAAACACGGCGAGGGCGGCCCCTTCGTCAGGAACGGGGCTCTGGAAATAGGGGGCAGGCTCCCTACCAATACCAGCGGCGGTTGTCTCTCTGAGGCTTACATTCACGGCATGAACCAGATTGTCGAAGGTGTACGCCAGTTGAGAGGCACTTCGTTGGTGCAAGTACCTAAATGCAAACATGTGCTGGTAACCAGCGGCAGTGGAATTC
>DAOUMT010000317.1:0-3604 GCA_034409195.1 Dehalococcoidia bacterium | reverse complement strand
CCTGCCCCATGCTGGTCCAGACATCGGTGTACACCACATCAGCGTCCTCTACAGCTTCTGTGGGCTGTTTTAGCAGGCTGATTTTAGCGTCGCTTTGCTGCGCAAAGCGACGCCCCAGGCGCACTATCTTCTCAGGAAGCTCGTAGCCCCTGGGAGAGGCAATCCTGAAGTTCGCACCTACCGAGGCGCAGGCAAGCATAAGGCTGCTGGCCACGTTGTTGCCATCACCAACGAAGGCAACGGTCAAGCCCTCCAGCTTCCCTTTCTTCTCGTAGATAGTCATAATGTCGGCGAGCGCCTGGCAGGGGTGCTCGCCGTCTGAGAGTGCGTTTATCACAGGAATAGTGGCATATTTCGCCAGAGACTCCACAGTGCCATGAGCGAAAGTCCGTGCAGCAATTATGTCAACATAACGGCTGAGCGTCCGGGCCACATCTGCGATGGGTTCCCTGCTCCCCAGTCCCACTTCGGCCTGGGAGAGGTAAACGCTGTGCCCTCCGAGCTGATACATAGCGACATCGAAACTGACCTTGGTGCGCAGTGAAGGCTTCTCGAAAATTAAAGCCAGGGTCTTTCCGGCAAGAATGGTGCTCATGCCCCTTCTCTTCTTCATCTGGACGGCCCTATTGATAATACCCCAGACCTCATCCGGGGTAAGGTCGCCAATGGACAGCAGGTCTTTCCCTTTCATCTGCGCCTCCTTATCTCTGTAGCGTCGCCACTCCCGTGGCGACGCGATATCCGTCGTGACAGGAGTTAAAGTTACCTAAGTATAATACAACGGAACACTCTCCGCCACTTGTGGCATATTAGCCCCGATGATATAATAACCAATCATCAAAAAAATCGCCTTTTCGCTCTATGAATTTTCAATGAACTACGCTGCTGCCCTCGACTTTCTGCTCAGCCGCACAGATTATGAAAGGTGGCCGGGCTTTAACTATGCCAGCAGATTTGACCTGAGGCGCATGGACGACCTGCTGCAGAGACTGGGCAACCCCCACCTCAGCGCAAAGTCTGTTCATGTGGCCGGCTCCAAAGGCAAGGGCAGCACGTCAGCCATGATTGCGGCGGGGCTGCGCGAGGCGGGATACAAAACAGGACTTTATACCTCACCTCACCTGATTACACTGCGTGAAAGGATGCAGGTAGACGGAAAGCCTATACTCAAAAATGAGTTGGAATCAGTGGTCTCCCTGATGCGACCCCATGCCGAAGCGGTAGACCGTGACAGGACCTATGGCGAGCTCTCTACCTTTGAGCTGCTCACCGCCGCCGCTTTCATGTATTTCCAGCAAAAACAGGTTGATTTCCAGGTGCTGGAGACAGGGCTGGGAGGTAGACTGGATGCTACCAACGTCGTAAAGCCGGAGGTCTGCGTGATTACCTCGATAAGCCTCGACCATACCGAGGTGTTGGGAGATACCTTGGACAAGATCGCCGCTGAGAAGGCAGGCATCATCAAGCCAGGGTGCACAGTGGTCAGCTCTGCTCAAGCCGGTGAGGCTGCGACAGTGATTAGAGAGGTTTGCCGGAGGCAGGGGGCCAGGTTGATCTCCGTGGGCAGCGACGTCACCTGGCTAAAGATCAACTCCAACCTTTCAGGGCAATCGCTGGAGGTAAAAGGGCTGAATGGCTCTTATCGGTTAACTATACCGCTCCTGGGGACTCACCAGTTGGAAAATGCTGCCGCCGCTGCTGCCGCCCTCCAGGTCCTGAGAGTGCCTCAGAAAATCATAGAGACCGGATTGGCCAAGACCAACTGGCCGGGACGATTGCAAGTCCTGAAACGAAGGCCGCTTCTCGTTGTAGATGGCGCCCACAACCGCGATTCGGCGAGCAAGCTCAAAGAAGCGCTGGCTCAGTATTTCCATTTCGACCATTTAATTCTTATAATAGGTACATCTGCCGACAAGGATGCAGCGGGCATAATCCAGGAGCTGGCACCTCTGGCGCATAGAGTCATTGTTGCTCGCTCGCGCCATCCCCGGGCCACTAAACCCGAGATATTGGTTGGCGAGTTCGCCAAATTGCGGATAAAAGCTGAGGTGGCAGAAGATGTTGCCAGCGCGGTAGCGGAGGCACTGAGCAGGGCGGGTGGGAAAGACCTCATATGCGCCACCGGCTCTCTGTTCCTTGTCGCCGAGGTAATTGAATATGTGAAGGGCTTGCATCCGGAGTCCTACGCAGGGTAAGGAGGATTTTGATGAGGCCAGAAGGGGCGGAGATCGAACAACCGAGAGCAGTTATCGGAGTTGTCGATAAGCAAATCGACGAGTTGCTTACCGGCATAGCGAAAAAGCAAACTGCAAAGCGCCTCCCCAGAACACGCACCAAGCGGACAGGTAAGGGGAAGAGAGAGAAGCGTCGTGTTGTCGTTACAGGCATGGGTGCGGTCACGCCGCTGGGGCTCACCGTGGACGAATACTGGCAGGGACTAATCGAAGGAAAGTCGGGTATTGACAAGATAACCCTTTGTGACGTCAGCGACTTGACTTGCAAGATAGCAGGCGAGGTGAAGGGGTTCGATCCCCGCAACTACATGGACTTCAAAGAGACACGAAGGATGGCACGGTTCAGCCAGTTCGCCGTAGCCTCGGCCAAAATGGCTATAGAAGATGCCAAACTCGATATCAACCGTGAGAACCCAGACATGCTGGGTGTGATTATAGGCAACGGAATCGGCGGCTTCCCTGAAGCTGAGCAAGGATATCATACCCTCATCGAGAAGGGCGGCATGAGGTTAAATCCCTTTTTCATGCCCATAATCCTGCCCAACATGGCGGCAGGGCAGATCAGCCTTATTTTCGGACTCACGGGATTCTCCTCCACCATAACCACCGCCTGCGCTGCTGCAACCCAGGCCATCGGGGACGCAGTAGAGGTGATAAGGCAGGGCAAAGCAGAGGTTATGGTAGCTGGTGGCAGCGAGGCAGCGATAACACCAACGGGCGTGGCCGGGTTCTGTGTGATGAAAGCGCTCACCACCAGAAACGATGAGCCGACCAAAGCCAGCCGTCCTTTCGATGCTAAAAGAGACGGCTTCGCTCCCGGCGAAGGAGCAGCGATTTTAATCCTGGAGAGCCTGGAGCACGCCATGCACAGGGATGCCCGCATCTACGCCGAGGTCGCCGGTGTCGGGGCATCATCAGACGCCTACCATGTAGTAGCCCCTCATCAAAACGGTGCCGGAGCCATTCGCGCCATGCGCTGGGCGCTTGAGGACGCCAATCTGACCCCCGATGAGGTGGAATATATCAACGCTCACGGAACGTCGACCCAGCTCAACGATGCTGTGGAGACCCTGGCGATTAAATCTTTCTTCGGAGATTATGCCTACCGCGTGCCCATAAGCTCCACAAAATCTATGATCGGGCATCTTCTGGGCGGATCCGGGGCTGTGGAAGCAGTTGCCTGCATTAAGACAATCACTTCAGGTGTAATTCATCCCACCATAAACTACGAGTACCCGGACCCTGATTGCGACCTGGACTATGTACCCAATGTAGCCAGAGTAAAGGATGTCAACGTAGCCCTTTCCAACAGCTTCGGTTTCGGCGGCCAGAACGCCTGCCTGGTCTTCAAGAAATACGAGGGGTAAAGT
>DAOUMT010000316.1:0-3781 GCA_034409195.1 Dehalococcoidia bacterium | reverse complement strand
GCATAGACCTTATTGATAGAACATTCTATGGCGTATTCTGATATGCTTTTCGCTGCACGCCTGCCGGCATCATCCGCAGTTCGATCGACTGTATCAAGAATGGTATCTACAAGTCCTCCAGTTCTGTATACCATGCTTTCCGCTATGTATATCCTTGTTGCCATCTCGGCTATCTTGTGTTTCATTAGACCAAACTGGCATATGGGTTTATTGAACTGAACCCTTTCTTTGGAATACTTAACAGCGTTCTCTAGGGCAAGCTTAGCCGCGCCTACAGAGCCAGCAGCGAGTTTGAATCGCCCCATGTCCAGGATATTAAACGCCACTACGTGACCTCGGCCGACTTCAAAAAGCACGTTCTCTACTGGCACTTTAACACCATCCAGAAATAAGGTGCAGGTTGAGGAGCCGCGCAGCCCCATTTTTTCCTCCTCGGCCCCGGAGGATAGGCCCTCGAAACCTCTCTCTAAGATGAACGCTGTCATCTTCTCGCCATCAACCTTGGCATAGGTGAAGATAATATCAGCGAAGCCTCCGTTGGTGACAAACTGTTTGGTGCCATCAAGTTTGTAATATTTACCATCAGGCGACAGAACCGCTGTAGTTTTTATCGACATGGCGTCTGTGCCCGCACCGGGCTCGGTCAGGGCGTAGGCTCCAATCTTTTCCCCCCGAGCCATGAAGGGGAGGTATTTCGCTTTTTGAGCTTTATTGCCGAAATAAATCAGCGGTTCCGAGCCAATCCCGGTGTGGTCGTTCAGGGTTAAGCCAAACGAACCTGCCGCCGAACAGTGCTCCACAATCAGCAGCGCTGTGATCATGTCCAGTTGCGAGCCGCCGTATCGCTCCTCCATCTCGGCTCCTAACAATCCCAATTCTCCAGCCTGTAGCATGAGTTTACGGCTCAGTTCCCAGTCTTTGTGCTCCAGCTTTTCTATATTGGGTGTTATCTCGTTTTTTATAAAACGCTCCGTAGTGCTGATTATCATCTGGTGCTCTTCATTGAAGTCTTCAGGCGTGAACACCTCTCTGGCAGGCACATCCTCCAGGAAAAACGAGGCACCCTTTCTAATCAATTTTTCTTTCATTTTTTACCTCCTCGATTATTTTGTTGCAGTTAACCTAGGTTTATGCAATTTATAACTTACTTCTTTACATGAGTTCGTGTGTTATTAAGAGCAAACTCCTTCTCATTTTGAGCATATTCACGGATGACCTTGGATGCCAGGGCGGCGTTTCCCTCCTCGATATATTTCACCGCATCCTCGAAGTACACTACATTTCTTTTGAGGTCCTCTTTTCTTCTGGCGAGCGAGGCAAACTGGATGCGGCGCGCGCTTGGCTCCAAGTCCCGGAGCAGCCTCGCCAGCAACGGATCTTTGGCTGCCTCGATCTTGACTACAAAAAATTCAAAAATAGCATTATAATAATCATAGGTATCACCCTTTAAGGCACAGGCTTCTATTTTGCTTAGAGAGCGGCGAATTTGTGTAAGATCCTTCCTGGTTCTGTTCTGGGCGGCCTTTCTGGTTGCTAAGGCTAACAATTCTATCAGGATATCATAGAGGCGATCGATGAAGGAAACCGATAGTTCGCTGACTTGGGCGCCCCGGCGTGGTACAAGCTTCACCAATCGCTTATTTTCCAATATGCGCAGTGCTCCCCGAATCGGCCCTCTGCTGACACCAAGCTCACGTGCCAGTTTCGTTTCTAATATTCTCTCTCCAGGAGATAGCTGCCCTCTTATTATTCGGTTTGATAGATATTCGGCTACCTGTTCGTCAAGATTTTCTAGGGGCTTAAATTTCATTTAGGGAGGGTCCTCCGGAAATTTAATCTTGATGTGAATATATCCGACATTTTGTAGATTGTCAACAGTTGACAGACATTTTATGTGTTGCTATTATCTTCACGAATCATCGAGACAGGGATAATCATTCAGGGGGTTTGTATGGCTACTATGGATTCGAAGTCAACAAAGGTTTTCGATTATGTAATCGTCGGCTCCGGTTTTGGGGGAAGCGTTTCTGCCATGCGCCTGACTGAGAAGGGCTACAAGGTGCTTGTTCTGGAGCGAGGCAAGCGCTATCGTGACCGGGACTTTCCCTTCAGCAACTGGCTGGTATGGAAGTTCGCCTGGTTGCCTTTATTGCGTTGTTTCGGGATATGGGAGTTCACTCCCATGGAGTGTGGGCTCATACTGCATGGCGCAGGACTGGGAGGTGGAAGTCTCTGCTATGCAGGTGTGCTGGAGGTCCCAGACGATAAGCTGTTCGAAAACGAATCCTGGCGGAACCTGGCCGATTGGAAGACCATACTGGCCCCGCATTACAAAACAGCGCAACGCATGCTGGGCGTAGCCATCAATCCGAAGCTGTGGCCTGCAGATAATGTGCTGAAAGAAATAGCTGATGAGATGGGACAGGGCGACACTTTCCGCCCTACCTACACTGGCCGCTTCTTCGGCCCAGAGGGAGAGGAGGTTCCCGACCCTTACTTCGGTGGCCAGGGCCCGGTGAGGCGGGGGTGTCAGCACTGTGGCGGCTGCATGGTAGGTTGCCGCAACAATGCCAAAAATAGCTTAGACAAGAATTACCTTTACTTTGCCGAAAAGGGGGGCGCTGAGGTCAGGCCTGAAGCGGAGGTAACCGGGATCAGGCCGCTACCCGCAGGTCAGCCAGATGGCGCTCGATATGAACTGGCCTATCAGCATTCTACTGCCTGGTTTCTCAAACCTAAGCACCACGTACGTGCACGTAATGTGGTAATCTCTGCCGGCGTGCTGGGAACCATGAAGTTGCTTTTTCAGTGCCGCGACGTTGCTCGTTCGCTCCCTAATATCTCGCAACGTTTGGGTGACATGGTGCGCAATAATAGCGAGGCACTGCTTGGTGTGTCAAGCCGCCGTGGGGGAAAAGTTGATTACTCCAAAGGCATAGCTATCACCTCGATATTTCGTGGAGACGAGGTGACATGCATCGAGCCGGTACGGTTCCCTGACGGTTCGGGGTTCATTTTGCTCATAGCCGGTCCACTGATCCATCGGTCGCCGAGAGCAATGGTGCGGTTGGCCAGATTCATGTGGGAGATATTACGCCATCCTCTGGACTATGCTTGGGGCCATATGCCGTTCGGTTGGGCCCGCCGTACTACCATCTTACTTGTCATGCAGACCGTGGATAACCGTGTACGCATACGCTTGGGGCGCAGTTTGCTCACCTTTTACCGCCGGGGCTTGGTTTCAAAACCGGATGTCGAACAGTCGATCCCACCCCGAATTGACCTAGCCCACAAGGTCACGCACGATTTTGCCGATAAGACAAACGGGATTGCTGCCGGTTCGATTAGCGAGACTTTGCTTAACATGGAGACGTCTGCACATATTTTGGGTGGCTGCCCCTTCGGTCGGGATGATAAGGAGGGGGTGATAGGTCTGGACTGCCAGGTGCACAATTATCCGGGTCTTTATGTGGTGGATGGATCAATCGTACCGGCCAATCCAGGCGTCAACCCGAGCTTGACCATCACCGCTTTGGCCGAATATGCTATGAGCCAGGTGCCGCCCAAGAATGGACAGAATCGAAATATAAGCAGCCATTAGTTGACAAGGGGGCAGTAATGTTTGGAGGACATGGAAAAATTCTGAGGGTTGACCTGTCTAAGGCCAAGATTTCACAGGAGGATATCCCAGAGAACCTGTTTGATAAATTTCTCACGGGCGCCGGGTTAGCGACTCACTATCTTTATCGCGATGTTCCCAAAGGCGCAGACCCTCTGGGAG
>DAOUMT010000315.1:0-6832 GCA_034409195.1 Dehalococcoidia bacterium | reverse complement strand
TAGCATGGGCCTAACCATCACAGGCGGCAAGGTCATCTACAAGTACCGGTAACCTCGCAGGAAGCTTCTGATGTCAAGCGTTTTTCTTTGTTTGCCGCTATCTCGCTCCCAAAGCATTTTATCAGGGAGCGGGCGGTTATTCACAAACACGATTTGCTGTCCAAAATGGTGTTGACTTGCTAATCTATTTCAATTACATTCTTTGGCATTAATTATAGTGACTGACTTGCCTGAGGAGAAACAACGAGGAATTGATGGATAGTCTGCTGACGCCTCCGCCGGGGCTTGCGGTAACCTGGCGGCGCTTGCTCTGGGAAGCTGTCAAGAGGGAGTGGCCTGTATGGTTCACTAGCCTGGTTATTCTCGCTAATGGGCTATTGCCCGTATTCCAGACGTTGTTGACACGTTTCCGCGAGCATCCCGTTTTCTTCAATACGGTCTTGCCTTTCGGGGCATTCCATGTTGGCCGTTCGCTAACGGTAGCCATAGGTTTCGTTCTTGTCTACCTCTCTTTTCACCTCCTTCAGCGTCGCAGGGTGGCCTGGTGGCTCGCCATTGCGAGTCTATCGCTGGCCCTGATCATGCACCTCGTTTTTCAGCACTGGTACGAAGCTTTGGCTCCGGCAGTTGCACTGGCGCTTCTGGTCATCTTCCGCAGCCGCTTCTCCGTGCGCACTGAACGTCATAGCATAACACGAGGTCTGGCGCTTTCGATTTTTGTTGTTTTGTTTGCGGTAATTTATGGGATTGTAGGATTCAGTTTCCTGCACCAGCGCGATTTTGGGGTCAATTTCAGTTTGGGAGATGCGGCGTACAGAACGCTGCGCCAGCTATTTTTTGTGGGAAACACCGATTTGGTAACAGACAGCCGGTATGCTCGCTGGTTTCTCGACTCACTCAATGTCATGGGGGCGTTGGCCCTCTTTTTCGTAGCCTATAGCATATTCCGCCCTGTGGTGTACAGGCTTCAGGTGTTACCTCGAGAGATAGCGGAGGCACGGGCTGTACTGGCAAAGTACGGACGTTCCTCCTACGATTACTTCAAGGTCTGGCCTGACAAGTCTTATTTCTTCTCAGATACCCGCAAATCGTTTGTCTCATATAAAACGGTTCTGAGCGTGGCTTTTAGCCTGGGAGACCCGGTTGGTCCTGACGATGAGCTTGAAAAAGCTACGAGTTCGTTTTTGCGCTACTGCTCTGACAACGGCTGGCTGGTGGCATTTCTTATACCGGATATGCTCCCAATATACGCGCGGCTCGGCCTGTCTGAGTTGAAAATCGGCAAAGAGGCAATAGTCGATCTGGACCATTTCAGTTCGAGTACCATAAACGCTAAGTATTTTCGAAAGATCAGACGCAGGTTCGAAACCAGGGGTTACAAGTTAATCAGATACAAGCCTCCGCATTCGGCCACGCTGATTGACGAGGTGGAGGAGATTTCAAAACGGTGGCTCTCCGAACCCGGGCGGCGTGAGTTCGGTTTTATCCAGGGAAGCTTTTCGCGAGGCTATGTAGCAACAACTCCGCTGGTTGTTCTCCGGGACTCGACGGGACGCCCTCTGGCTTTTGTGAATGAAATACCATCTTACAGGCCGGGGGAAGGGAATTTTGACATGATGCGACATGTAGCTGAAGTGCCGCCCGGCACCATGGACTATATCTTCACAGAACTAATGCTGGCTTTGAAACAAGAGGGCTACCGTTCGTTCGATTTGGGACTGGCACCGTTCGCCGGGGTGGGAGAGAGGCCGGAAGCTCCGCTGGGAGAACGAGCTGTTCATTTACTCTTTAACACTCTCTTCTGGTTCGTATCTTACAAAGGGATGAGGAACTACAAAGTCAAATTCGAGCCGAACTGGGAGGACCGCTTCATTGTCTATCAGGGCGGCCCTATCGGGCTGGTCAGAATAGCCTTAGCTATTGGCCGCGTACTTTAGAAGAGTGAGTGAAATGTGCGACATGTGACCCAGGCAGGCACATGTTTCTCATTTATATGGGGATAGTCTTCGAACCCCTGACCCCTCTGACCTTGTTCCATTCGGCAGTGCCCAGATACCTTATCCTGCGCGCCGATTCTCCCAGGTAAGACGTGCGCAAGAGTTGTATAGCTTTGCTTCCATATCTTTGGCGCACCCTCTTACCTAAGTCGAGGTCCTCGCGGAAGCCCTTTGTGGGGTCTAGAGTCTCATCGTAGCCGCCTAATTCATTGAAGGCGCTTTTCCAGATAGCTATGCCCCTGCCTGTGGTATATGCTCTGGGCTTGAACCAGCTGCGCAGCATAAGCGATGCTGCCGCGAAGAAGATGCCCTCCGCTACAGGATCAGCGCCGTGGGCCAGAACGTATCCTGCGTCCAGGGCAGCCACCACATCCTGGATATAGGTGGGGGTAAACAGGCAGTCCGCATCCACAAACACTAGTATCTCGCCTTGAGCTTGCATTGCCCCCATGTTACGGGCATGTGGCAGATTCAGCTTGGGGACAAAAACGTATCTTGCTTCGTAAGCCTGACATATCTGGAGGGTTTTCTCGCTCGAAGGGGGAGGGCTGCTATCGGCTACAATGATTTCTATGGGATAATATGTCTGGTTACGAATGGTCTCCAGGAGTTTAGGGAGGTACTCCTCCTCCATAAGTGTCGGAATAACCACTGAAACCAGGCGTCCCATAACCTGGTAGGCAGGAGGCCCGGCGGAAGCCTGGCCTATCCTGTACACAACCACTCGAGTCGTTATGTAGGCACCTAAAAATGCCCCAACGACCCCTGAGCCAAGTACCCCGCCCACAATTTCCCCAGCCATAACAATTACATTATATTTGTTAACCAAAAATATAGCAATATGTCAATAAGAGAGGTCGTTTATTAATCTCTTTTCAACCTCTTTTGCCCCCAAATCGGGGTATCCCAGATATCTACCTCTTGACTTTAGTTACCTGTGGGAGCATTATTCTGTCTACAACACTCTATTGAGGGAAACAGCTTCTCGAGTATACTAAAATTTTGTGCAAGTGCAATCCGATACAACTAGCGGAGGGATAAAATGACTGAATCGGTTCAACTTATCAAAGACGGACATATAACCAAACTGCTGCTCAACCGCCCTGAAGTGTACAATTCCATTGACCTCGACCTGATTCAGCGTCTTCAGGAACACCTTCTTTATCTTGCCATGGACAACACAGCGCGCGCTGTAGTTATCTCAGGGAATGGCAAAGCGTTCTGCGCCGGAGGTGACTTGAAGTGGATGCTAAACTTTCCGCGTGGTGCCTCGGCTGCTCTTCATGAGTTGGCCGCCCGCTTACACCAATCGGTCTTGGAGATTCGCAGGATGAGGAAGCCAGTCATAGCAGCGATCAACGGCGTTGCGGTGGGTGCTGGATTCTCACTGGCGCTGGCCTGTGATTTCCGCATCATGGCTCGCTCGGCATTCCTCCAGCAAGCCTATTCTTCAGCAGGGCTTTGCCTCGATGGCGGAGGCTCTTTCACCCTACCTAGAATCGTGGGGTTGGCCAGGGCGCTCGAAATCGTAGCCTTCGACCAGCGCATCCCGGCAGAACAAGCTTTTACCTGGGGGCTGGTGACTCAGGTTGTGGATGATGGTCTGGCACTGGAAGAAGCTGCCAATATAGCCAGGCGATTGGCCCAGGGTTCTATGAACTCCCTTGGTTGGTCCAAAAAACTGCTTACTGACTCATTCAATACATCGTTTGAGGCCCACCTTGAGCGGGAGAGGGAGGGCATCCGCAGTTGCGCTGCTCATCCGGATGGACAGGAAGGAATCCGAGCATTTGTCGAGAAACGGAAACCGGTGTTCAACCCTGATTAAATTACTTGTTAGCAGATGGCTTAAACTTGCGTGTTTGTTCTAGGTTGCCTTGACTTTTTTGCTGACCGGCATAGCCTGTCAATCGGCGCAGATATTCCACACCTGTCTGATGGCCCTTTTCTACCATATCGGCGGTATGATTGAAATCCCAGACGCCTACATCGTTGAAACCTTCTACTCTTATATAATGGATTTTGTCCTGAGCCAGCTTATTGGCCCAGCCCATATCATTAATAAATCGCTGATAGGCTGTAGCGTTCAATATCTGCCTGATAACGCGGAGTACCCCCAAACGACTTTTTTTAGTTTCCTGGTGTTTTCCCACATCGATAGCATAAATCTCACTGGCCCTCATCTGCACGGCAACGCGGATGGGCAGGTCGCTGGCTAGAGCGCCATCCACATACTGCCGCCCCTGGTATTCCCAGGGCGCGAGAAATAGCGGATAGGCACTGCTCGCCATTATGGCATCGAGGACTGATTCGTTACTGTCTATGCCAAAGACGCGCAGTTCGCCGGTGCGGAGGTCCGCGGCTGTGATATATAGTTCTGCCCTTTTTATGTCCGCAAACTTCCGCAAACTTTTGGGCAATCGAGATTCCAGGTAATCCTTAAGCCTCTTATTGTCGAACAGGCTGCTTCTACCAGTGAGCAGCCGTATTATCATAGACATATAATTGTCGGGCAAAACATCTTTTTTGGTTACCCGCCGCCACATGTTTTCCAGCCACTTGGCCCCTTCCAGGGTAGGGTTGATAGCCATAGCTGTGGCGTTTATAGCTCCCACGGATGTGCCCACCAGGATTCGCGGCCGAATTCCCTGCTCCAGGAGAGCGAGAATGACTCCGACTTCGAGTGCACCCCTGTTGCCTCCCCCGCTGAGGACGAAGGCTACTTTATCTGCTGGCTTGCTTTGTGCTGGGTTGCCATCGCCTTGGCTGGCGTCATTATCCATTTCTTAAAACCTTGTATGACAGTTTACCACTAACTTGCGCTTTGCGCTAGCTAGCGATTATTTAATCTGTCTATGTCAGTATAGTAAGTGGTATAATCGAGGTCGCGGACAATATGAACAGGCCGTTCAGTGTCTCCACATGTTTGTGTACTGGAGAAGTTGAGAAACTTTCTCGCAGAACTGGCAGGCCTACCCATGAGTCGTTGCTTGAAAGCTACTTAGACCTGCTAGACGATTTCGCCCGGTTTGTTCTTGAGAATGGTTTCGACGCCATAGAGATTGAGTTCGGTTTTTCTATTATCGGTGCTGAATTTCTGTTTCCGTTGCTGCATGAGTTGAAAGCAATACTCAATCGCCTCCGCGCGGTTTCCTGCCATCTTCCTCTGGGTGATGTCAACGTCGCTGCCCTTCATTCCACAATGAGACGGGAGGCGATTGCAGAGACCAAAAGACACATTGATATCTGTGAGAGATTGGGAATAAGCGTGCTGGTAATACATCCAGGATGCTTTAGCGCAACCCCTGACAGGTATACATTGCTGAAAAAGCAGGCCAGGCAAATAGCAGAGCAGAGCGTTTTAGAGATAGCTGATTATGCCAAAAAGAAAAATATGGAGCTTTCTGTGGAGAACTTACACTGTGGCGAGGCACTCTTCAGAGAGCCGCAGGAATTTGAACCATTTGTCCGCAATGGGTTGGGAATAACCTTGGATACTGTCCACGCCTTCGTCAGTGGCGTCAATCCGCTGGACTTCATTACCAAATACGGCAAGAAAATCACAGAAATCCATTTGACCGACGGCATTGTTAGCGATTCCTATGCTCATTATCCGGTAGGAACGGGCATGGTAGACTGCGTATCTGTTCTTAAGAAATTAGATGAGATAGACTACGATGGTAGCATTATCCTTGAGGTGGCCTCTAAAGACGCTTTGCTCCAGAGCAAAAAGTTCCTTCAGCGAAATGGCTATCTCAAGTGAGATCGTGGATTCGTTTCTGAACAGAAATTCAGGGACAAATTCTAGACAAAACTACGAATTATAGTTTTCCTTCGTGGGCAAGCATTAGGCTGGGGTGAGAGGGTCACTGGCCGGAAAGGAGCTTAAAAGATGACTGGACCATATCTGGTTCTGCCTACTCTGATAGTCATATTTGCGTCTTTGCTCGTAGTAAGGGCTGCCGGGATCGCCCTGAGGATGACCGGGCTCGATAAAGATACCGCCAATTTTCAGGCCCTGTCTGCTTTTACCAGAACAGGCTTTACTACGAAGGAGGCCGAGCTCGTAATGAGTAACCCGCAAAGGCGGCGCATCGTGACCTGGCTTATCATACTCGGCAATGCGGGGCTTATCGCAGTCATCGTCAGTGCTACTTCGTCGTTTAGCAGGGGCACCGGCTACGGGCTGCTTATCAGCGTAGGCGCACTTGTTGTTGGAGTGTATCTTATTTTCCTGGTGGGGCGTCATGTTGGCTTTGCCGAGAGATGGGAAAACTTCGTCGAGAACCGAATTGTCCGGTCGTATATCCCCAAGACAACCTCGATAAAACGATTGCTGCATCTGGCAGGAGGTTATGGAATTATTCAGGTGGTTGTCGGTGTGGGCTCTCCGCTTACCGGGAGTTCTGTGGAAGGAAAACATCTGTTGCAGGGGGATATGGTCGTTATGGGTATCGAACGAGGCCAGAACTGGATAGATAAGTCGCCTGCTAAAGAAGTGATTGATATTGGAGACAGACTCGTTATATATGGGCAACTTAATGCCCTCGAAAGTATATTCAGTACTATTTAGAAACTATGGGTGACTTTCAAAGTTCGATGAAACTGTGCCGAGACGACCACTAGCCTCTGTCCCCTAACACGGACACGGCCAGCACATGCGGTCCGACATGGGTGCCGACTACGGGACTGACTTTTGTTCTGTATATACGCTCTTTGGGGAATTTGGAATTAATACGCTCAGCTAACATATCTGCTTCATCGGGGGTAGTTGCGTCCTCAATTGCCATCTCCTCGATATTTGAGAAGCTCGCCGCAAATTTATACAGGAATTC
>DAOUMT010000314.1:0-9256 GCA_034409195.1 Dehalococcoidia bacterium | reverse complement strand
AGCCGTTCCAGTTCCAGCAAGGCCTTTTCGGCTGGAAGCTGGGTGGTGGCAAACTCGCTTGTCGTTATGTCAATATATGCTATGCCCGCCTGCTCGCCCTCGGCAACAATGGAAGCTAGGTAGTTGTTCACCCTGGTCTCGAGCAGGTTGGGCTCAAGCACTGTCCCCGGCGTCACTACCCGCACCACCTCCCGCTCCACTATGCCTCGTCCCGGCTTGGGCTCGGTCATCTGCTCGCAGATAGCTACTTTGTAGCCCTTGTTAATAAGCTTGGCCAGATAGTTGTCCAGGGCATGGTACGGTATCCCGGCCATGGGGTAGCGCTGCCCCTTGCCCCTCTCCCTGCTTGTGAGCGTGATTTCAAGCTCCCGGGAGGCCAGCCTGGCGTCCTCATCGAAGGTCTCGTAGAAATCGCCCAAGCGGAAGAAGACGATAGCCTGGGGATAGCTGCGCTTTATTTTGAGATACTGGTTTCGAACAGGTGTCATATCCTACGGCTCTGGGGCTATTTTACAAGAACCTTTTCATTAAGGGAAGTTTTGGGTAAAAAGGTAGGGGCACAGCGCGCTGTGCCCCTACAACTAATAAAGCTGAATACCTAACGTTTACTCGCCCTTTAGAAAAGCGTCCATGGAGGCTACCGCTCTCTTGGCGGCGCCCATGGCGCTGATGACGGTGGCTGAGCCGGTAACCACGTCTCCCCCTGCCCAGACACCGGACTTGGTGGTTTTTCCTGAGGCCTCATCGGCCACAACTGTGCCCTTCTTGGTCGTGTCCAGCCCTTTGGTGGTAGTGGGCACTAAGGGATTAGGTGTAGTGCCCAGCGCAACGACCACTGTGTCAACATCCATCTTGAACTCGCTGCCCTTCTTCACTATGGGGCTGCGGCGGCCGCTGGCGTCAGGTTCGCCGAGCTCCATCTCCACACATTCCATATTCTTGACCCAACCCTTGTCATCGCCGTAGAACTTCACGGGGTTGGTGAGGAACTTGAAGATCACGCCTTCCTCCTCAGCGTTCTTGACCTCCTCACGCCGTGCCGGCATCTCGGTGCGGCTGCGCCGATACACAATATAGACCTCCTGAGCACCAAACCGGAGGGAGCATCTCGCGGCATCCATAGCCACGTTGCCGCCGCCGATGACCGCTACCCTCTTGCCTACCTTGAGCGGCGTATCATACTCAGGGAAAAGGTAGGCTTTCATCAAATTTACCCGGGTCAGGAACTCATTAGCAGAATAGATGCCGTTGTAGTTCTCGCCAGGGATGCGCAGAAACATGGGCAGTCCGGCGCCAGTGCCCAGAAATACAGCATCATATCCGTCTGCAAGAATCTCGTCGACTGTAGCTATCTTGCCTATTACGGAGTCCAGCTTGATATCAACACCCAGCGATTTTACGTAGTCCACCTCGGCCTGGACAATACGCTTGGGCATTCTGAACTCGGGGATACCATACATCAAAACCCCGCCGGCGACGTGCAAGGCTTCGCGGATAGTGACCTGATGGCCGCGTTTAGCCATATCAGCGGCTGCCGTGAGACCCGCCGGGCCGGAACCGACTACCATCACTTTCTTGCCGGTGGGCGGAGCGATCTCCGGCTTGGGCTTCGCGCTAGCAGGCTGGGCAAGCTCCCAGTCAGCAACGTAGCGCTCGAGGCGACCGATAGCTATGGGAGCGCCTCTCTTGGCCAGGGCGCAGACCTCTTCGCACTGAGTTTCCTGAGGGCAGACCCGCCCGCAGATACCGGGCAGGGCATTCTTGCCTTTGAGTATTTTGACTGCCTCGGACATCTTGTTTTCACGCAACGCCGCAATGAACTCGGGTATATCTACGCCCACGGGACAGCCACTAACGCAGGAGCGCTTCTTACATTGAATGCAGCGGCTGGCTTCAGCCAGCGCGTTCTCAGCCTGATATCCCAAGGCAACCTCGTTGAAATTCCCAGCCCTCACCTCGGGCTCTTGCTTGGGCATAGCGACTCTATTCAGGTTCAGCTTTTCAGGCATTAGGTCTTACCTCCCCCGCAGCTACAACTCTGCTTCCAGAGCTCAAGTGAGCGCTTTTCTTCATCGAGATAGGTACGCTGCCGGGCCATAAGCTCGTCCCAATCGACCTTATGGGCATCGAAATCGGGGCCATCGACACAGGTGAACTTGGTGACGCCGCCGATAGAAACCCGGCAGACGCCACACATGCCCGTGCCGTCGACCATGATGGGATTGAGGCTGACAATAGTCTTCACCCCAAACGGCTGTGTGGTCAGCGAAGAGAACTTCATCATAACCGTAGGTCCGATAGCGACCACCAGGCCGACTTTCTCCTTCCCGCTCTCGAGCAGTTCCTTCAAGGGAATGGTAACAACTCCCTTGCGTCCGTAAGAGCCGTCATCCGTGGTCACTATCAATTCATCGCTGAACTGGTGCAGGCGGTCCTCCCAGAACATCAGGCTCTTGCTGCGGAAACCCATTATGGAGACAACCCTATTCCCCGCCTCCTTCATGGCGCGGGCTATGGGAACTATGGTAGCAATGGCGAAGCCACCAGCGACGCAGACCACTGTGCCATACTTGTCAATGTGCGTGGGTAGGCCGAGAGGACCGGCGAAATTGGCGATAGATTCACCCGCCTTCAAAGTAGCCAGCTTGCGAGTCGTCTTGCCCACTTCCATAAAGACCACGGTAACGGTGCCTTTCTGCCGATTCCAATCGGCTATAGTCAGCGGGATACGCTCACCCTTGTCATCCACCCTGATTACAACAAATTGCCCCGCCTGAGCTTTTTTTGCCACATCCGGGGCCATTATCTCGAAAAGATGGATTTCAGGGGTAAGGTCCTCCCTGGTTACTATTTGGTACATCTTACCTCCATATCTTAACACATTAGGCAGGCAGGACTTATTGTAGTAAGAAGAATAACACCGTCAACATCCCACACTCGAACTGCGCAGGAAATCGATAGGTAGGATAAATCCAGCCTCCCGATGTATAATTCTACCTTCATTCGGCCAAAATGACAAGTGCAAATTCTAACGGCACAAGACTGAGCAATCAAAGTATGGAAAGAGGCCCAAAACACTGCTAACATAGACTGGTTAGGCAGATTCCTATGGAAACAACCAAAAAAGTCAATTGGCTCAGATTAGCGATTACACTTGTTGCCTTCATTGTTTTCAGTCTGGGGCTCGCCTATTTGGGACAAATCTTTCTAAAGAGATTCGACCTCGTATCATTCAGCTCTGCGGAGCTGGCCTACCTTACATTATTCGGAATAGCAGTTGTAGTTAACCTTTCGTTTGTGCCCTTGCCCTTAGCGGTGTCGGTGATGATAGCTGCTGCATCTAAATGGGATCCTACACTGATAGCGCTTTTCGGCAGTTTGGGGGCAAGCTTGGGCGAGACGAGCAGCTACTATGTAGGTTTGTTTGGCAAGAAAATAGCCATACCTGATGAGGCAAGAGGCTATCGATTAGTTCAGGGCTGGATTCGGAGATATGGTGTATGGGCGATAGCTTTCCTCTCATTCCAGCCGGTGTTACCTTTTGAAATCGGTGGCTTTATTGCGGGTACAGCAAAGATGCCGCTGAGCAAGTTCTTCCCTGCACTCTGGCTTGGCAAATTCCCCAAATATATTATTCTTATATATGCCGGGAGTCATCTTCTCAATCTTCTGCCCCACTGAATTACAGTTACACCGTTACTTGATGGCGTACAGCGGATGGTCTGAAAGCGGCTTGTGAGGTGAATTATGACGCTATATATTAAAACCAGATGCTGGCAAGGCTGGCGCTGAATTTATCCAGACACAAGCTGTTTTCGATGTACACAAATTTGCCAAATGGATGGAAATGGTCACAGGTCGAGGACTCGATAAAGAAGTCATATACTCGCCGGCATTACACCGATGCGATCAGCAGGCATGGCCAGTCTATGATTCCAGATCAACTATTAATTGCTACTAGCTTTGGCTGGCTCCAGCTCATGGGCTGGCTTCAAGCTCTGCAGTATCTCGGCAACCGCATCAGCGCGGTTCAAGGTATAGAAGTGCAAGTAACGGATGCCATTTGACTGCAAATCTTCGCATTGCTTTGTTGCAAACTCCAGGCCGATTTTTCGAGCTTCGTCGGGAGAGGCTGCCTTTTCGAGTCTCTGTACCAGATTTTTGGGCAGGGTAGCTCCGCAGCCCTGGCAAAACTTCTTTATCTTAGCGGGATCGGTAATAGGCATTATGCCAGGGATGATGGGAATATTGATCCCGATCCTCTCCGCCCTCTCCATAAAGTCGTAGAAGTAGCGATTATCGAAGAACATCTGCGTAATAGCAAAATCGGCCCCGGCATCGATCTTTTGTTTGGTATACAAAAGGTCCATCTCTGGGCTTGGGGCCTCTGTATGACCCTCTGGGTACACCGCCACGCCGATGGAAAAACTATTGAATGAGGCAACTAGCTGAACAAGATCTCTGGCATAGCAAAGGCCTTCTTTGGGAAGTGGAGCTGCCATTCCTTTAGGCGGGTCGCCCCTGAGTACTAGAACATTCTTGATTCCAAGGGATTGATAACTCTGAAGAATCTTGGTCAATTCTTCCTTGCTCTGATTCATGCAGGTAAGGTGAGGCATAGGCGTCAGGGATGTTTCCTGCTTGATGCGCTCTACTACGTGCGTCGTATTTTTGAGAGTACTTCCCCCTGCACCATAGGTTACTGAGACAAACGTCGGAGCAAAATGCTCCAGCTTGCCAATAGCCTCGAACAAGTCATTCTCCGCCTCCTTATTCTTGGGAGGGAAGAATTCAAACGATAAACTCTCGCCTTTAGTTTTGATAATATCTTTTATTTTCATCGAGACTTCCTCTATTATCTTCGCGACATTTCTCCAACCTCTATAAGAATATGCTTCTAGTTGGCATTCGTATGTGATTTTTGTCTCATCGGGCGGGTTATGCTGGAGATGGTTCGGGCGTGGATTTGGCTTAACCTTGAACAACGAAGTGCAGCACCGCTATTGTGCCCCATTCGTCTCCACCGACGACAGTGTACACGCCCGAAGTGAAGTTGCTAGGCGTCGCTTCCTGGCCATTGGTCCAGTACCCCATCACCGTAACTTCGGAACTTATTTTAAAATCGCTGAAGCATGGATTAGGGTCGCAACTGCCAAACACGTTGGCGATATCGCTTGATGGCTGAAAAGCATATGAATTAATCTCAGCCAGTATCACGGGGCAAAAGTATATGTCAGGCTTGTAAAGCTGAAGCGGCGTCGCAGATGAAACATTCGATGGTGTGTAGTATCCTTGAAAGATTGCCACTCCAAAAGGATAATTAAGAGCCCCGCAAGGACCCAGGCTCAGTCCTCTCAACGGCCACCTATTCGAGGTTGAGACGTTGTTCACTGTCGCCAGAGTATTCTGTTCGTCGATTATCACCGAGATCTCTTGGCCGGGCTGAAATGTCGTTGAGTTCAATGTCAGAGAGAGACTCAGCCCTTTTACCGACTTAGATGTAGTGTTTGTCGGGAGTGTGGAAATGGGAGGTGTGATTGTAGGCGTAGCTCCGGTAGTTGCACCACAGGCTGGTAATCCGATTAATGCGATTGCTAGTAAAACTAATCCCGTAATAGTCCAAATTTGACTTTTCAATGCTGCCTTTACCGCCAGCGGATGTTAGAAAATGCTATGCCGCTGGATTAAGGACTCGCCCCAAAAATATTATGCTGCCGGTCGATATATCGCGGATAAGGAAAAGGAAGGGCCTATTTATCGTGACCTGAATCGGCTGCGCCGGCATTGCCGTTATTCCTACTATCACTCCCGAAGCTGCGGCTGCCTCAGTTCCAGCCTCGTCTACTGAGACGAATGCCTTATGTACAACATCCTGTATAAACAGGTCGTGGTTTCCATCCATGCCCGAAAAGTCAGCGTCCGAAGTGAAAGCTATCCCCATGCCCAGTGTGCTCAGGGCCTGCTTCAAGCCGAAGCTGGACTCGTATTCAAATTTGGGCATTGTCAAAGAAACCTCCTTTGTCTCTAATTGGCCGATGATAGTCTTAATAAGCTCAGCATCTAACGAGTTTTCAAAGGCCTCAAACTCTCCGGCTTTGGGCAGCAAAATCACCATCGAGAGCTCCTGCCCGGAATACGGCAATTCCACCGCCTCATAATTAGCACCTTCCACGTACCCAAAGGACTCCGTTTGCTTCATCATGGGTACCGTGACATTACCGCCGTTGAGTAAATAGAACATGCCGTTGGAAGTCGCATCTTTGTTGAAGGGATATTGCCAGGCTGCGTTGAAGTATACGGCATTGGTCAACACGAGCCGTGTCATGTCATTTATTCCGCCCGGGGGAATCAGGTCCTTAATCTTCCCCTGGGTCTGGTCGCTGACCCATTGATTAATCGTGAGTCGAGACTGTTCCGTTTGCTTAATAAAATCTACAATCCTTAACCCAGCCCCATAATTCTGCGCCAGGACATCGAGATATTGCGCCAGGAACTGGTAGTCCTTTTGTCCCCAGATGGCATTGGCCACATCCAGCCGGAAGCCTGCTCCGTTCTTACCCTGTGCACCTTGCCCGCGCTGCTTGAGTTGAAGGTCAAGGCTATTAAAGGCAGGGTGCAAACGGTCCTGCGGCAGTGTGAAGTTCAAAGCTTGCGCCATGTCTTTCTCTGTCTCCCCACGAGCACCCGCATAAGCCATGGCCAGCGCCTCCGAAATGCTGTACGGTGAGTAAAATAGGTTACCTCCCGTTTGTTTGAGCACCTGATACAAGTTGAAGGCAAAGGCGCTATTGCCATCAACCAGTGCTGTCAGGTCACTCTCGTCAACCAAAGGTGACATGTCCCGCGGCTTATCGGACTGCAGCACCTGGCCCGAGGCTGTCTGGCCGCAACCTAGAAGGCTTAGAAGGATTATCATTACTAAAATACTTAGGATTGTCCTTTTCATAATAGCCACCTCTTGATTCTGGTTTAAGGGCTTTGGATTAGGATAAATATAACTGCCTCTGACAGTATAGACGATTTAACACCTGCAAGAGTTCCCTCAAGAAAACAGAATTTCGGAAGCGTATTTCAATAATCCTAAGATTAAAGTCGCACCCCTAAATCTTCCAAACCCGGAGGACTTTTGCTGTCGGTTTGAGATTAAGCTTGAGGAATAGGAGCATAAACTATATAGCCAGAACCTAGATCGACTGGAACACCTCAGACAAACGGTAGACTACTCCATGCCACCAGCTGCGATGAGGGCAGCGACTTCCTCGTCAGACATCCCCAGCACATCTTTTAAAATATACTCATTGTGTTGACCTATGCATGGAGCAGGCATCGTGAGCTCTGCAGGTATCTTCGAAAGCCGATAAGGCGGAGGCTGGTATATATGTGGCCCAATCTCGGGGTGTTCGAGAATGATGTGGGTGCCCCGGTGGTTCAACTGAGCGTCCTCGACCAGGTCTTGGGCACTCGCCGCTATGCCTGCAGGCACACTTGCTTCTTGCATTTGCTTCATTATCTCCTCCGGTGGATAGTTAACTGTCCATTCCGTCACTAGTGCGTCCAGTTCGTCTTCATTCTCTTTTCTGCCAAGGAGCGTGGAAAATCTGGGATCACTGGTCCACACTGGATTGCCAATCACCCTGCAAAAGGCTCTCCACTCGTCATCAGTAGATACAGCGATGGCACACCAGGTATCCTCGCCCAGGCAGGGGTAGATACCATGGGGTGCAGCATGAGTTGACCGGTTCCCCATTCGCATCATAATGCGTCCATTTACCATGTAATCCATGATGGGCGGCGCCAAGAATTGAACACTACATTCCAGTTGAGAAACGTCTATGTATTGCCCCCTGCCGGTCCTGTCCCGGTAGATGAGCGCTGCAATGAGGATAGAGACCATATGAGGGAAAGCGATAAAATCGGTGTATGCCGAGAGCGGTATCGCCGGTTCCCTATCAGCCCAGCCGGTAATATGACTGAAGCCGGCCAGCTGTGCTCCTACCTGGCCATGTCCCGGCATCATGCTGTAGGGCCCGGTTTGCCCCTGGAAGCTGGTAGCAATATGGATGAGGCCTGGTTTGTCCTTTTTCATGGTCTCATAGTCCAGTCCCCACCTCTCCATAACCCCAGGCACCAGGCCATCGACGACCACATCAGCCCAGTCATAGATCATCCTCTTGGCAACCTCACGCGCCTGGGGCATCTTAAGATTGAGGGTGATGCCGAATTTGCTGTCGTTATAAAGGGTAAACATAGCGCTGCGGTTCATGCCAAGCTCGCCATCTTTGGCAGGCGGTGCAAATCTAAGAATATCAGGCCTCGTGTTGGATTCGATGCGGATTACCTCCGCGCCAAGATTTGCGGCGAATTTTGCAGCCGCTGGCCCTGTCACCACCCAGCCGAAATCGACAATCTTTACCCCTTCGAGTGAGCGTCTTTTCTTCATCTGACACCCCCTTTTGCTAGATTGCGGAGCTAAATCACCCCGGCTTCCTTCAACAGGCGCATTTCTTCTTGGGAAAAGCCTAGCTCCACGCCGTAGATCTCTTCGTTATGCTCCCCGATGAGGGGAGCACGCCTCGATATCCTCCAGGGGCTTTCCGTCGTCTTGTAGGGAGCGCCAACGTAAGTGACAGTCTCGCCCAGCTCCGGGTGTTCCACCTCAACGTAGAAGTGCCTTTCCCTAAGCTGGACGTTCTCCGCCAGGTCTTTGGCGGTGTTTGTGGGGTACAGAATGATGCGCCGCTTTTGTGCCTGTTCATAGAGCTCCGCTCTAGTCTTAGTGGCGAAGAATCTTGCCAGAGTAGCTTCTTCGGCATCGATCTGCTCCCATGACATCGATAAGGGATCTCGCATCAGCCACTCATCATATCCCCATCCCTTCATAGGCTCGAAAGCGCCCAGCATTCCCTCCTCATCCAGCCACTTTACCATTGCCGGCATCGAGACCGCAGCCAGCAGGCCTCCAGCCACCATAAAAGCAACATGCCCGTCCTTGCAGGGATAGCCAAATCTCATCACCCTGGTAGGATAGCGCGGCCCTATGTAATAGCTCCGACTGATCCCGGTCCTGACCATATTGTGTTTTAGCAAATCCCAGTATTGAACTAACCCCTGCAAAGTCCACACCACAGCTTCCTTCATCGAGACATCAACATATTGTCCCTCTCCCGAGAGCTCACGGTAACGAAGGGCAGCCAGAGTACCACCGGAGGCGTGAAGGCCCGCATGAAGGCAGGCTTGAGGGAAGCTAATCCTACAC
>DAOUMT010000313.1:0-12267 GCA_034409195.1 Dehalococcoidia bacterium | reverse complement strand
GTGTTGCCTGCGTTAGTCAGACGCATATAAACTCAATTGTTTGATTCATTGTCTTGTTTATGGATGTACTCTCTGTTTCCCCTATTGGTGATAATCATACTTTTTATATTGATAAGCCTCTTGGGCGCAAGGATTAGAAATCGTAGAGCGAGATAAACAACGCCAAGAAATTTTAAGGGATGATATATGCAGGAATCGCAGCTTATATTCCTAGTGGGGCTACCTAGGTCGGGGACAACATTGCTGCAATCAATGCTCACCAAGAACGACTCTATATATACTTACTCTGAGCCCTGGCTGCTGCTGCCCCTGATTCTCAGTATGCGAAAAGGAGGATTAGGAGCATCACCATATTACAATGGCGATGCTTGCTATGAAGCAATTAATGAACTCATAGGAACAATGAGAGGGGGGAGAGCAGATTACCTGAGGGCTATTCGCAATATGGTCCTGGAGGTTTATGGCTCATGCTTAGAAGCCAGCGGCAGGCAGTTTTACTTGGACAAGACGGTTCACTACTGGATGATTTTAGATGAAATACACGAAGTTTTTCCGCTATCTAAAAGGATTTTTATTATTCGGAATCCACTTGCAGTATTATCTTCATTGTTGGTTTCATGGTTTGGAACCAATCATAGGAATTTGCCAGACTGGGCCTATTATGCTATATACAATGGCCCAAAAGTTTTGGCGGAAACTACTTTGAGGGGAGATCGGCATATTGTAAGGTATGAGGAGCTTGTGAACGACCCGAGGCGGATAATTAAGTCGGTTTGCGACTATTTGGGTATAAAATATTCTGATGATATGATTAAATATGGTAAGAGCGTTGAAGGCAAGTTTAGAGACGGTATCGGAATCATAAAACACACAGAACCTGTGACCTCTTCGCTGTCGAAGTGGGAAAGTGCCTTATCCATGCCATCTAATTATAAGTTCTCTATGTCGTATATCGATACAATGAGAGAGCACCTGAGCATTCTTGGCTACGACCCTGATGATATGCAGAAAACACTTGAGGAGCGTCACAAAGCTCTTCCAGTTATTAAAAGGTATTTTTGGTGGATGAACGAGAATAGCGGTTTAGAGAATAAAATCTCTCGAATATTGCACTTTCCTTTGTTGCGACCGATCTTACCGATTGCGAGAATTCTTTGGAAGAGGCTCCCGTAATTACAATTCGAGATTTTTCAATGGGGACGGCACAATATGAAGAAACTACTACTGAACTTGTTAAATAGATTTGGTTATAGTATTAGCAGGACTGCAAGGCAGCATCCCAATATCGTGGGCACACAATATCCACCGGACATGGATAAGGATTTCATAACCTTATATGAGCAATGTAGGCCTTATACAATGACTTCAATAGAACGAATGTATTCAGTATACAAAGCGATTGAATATATCGTAAAGTTTAATATACCAGGCGATATGGTTGAGTGCGGTGTCTGGAAGGGTGGCAGTTCTATGCTAATTGCATTGACTTTGTTGTCTCTCAATGACAAGAAAAGAAGCGTGTATCTGTATGATACATACACGGGTATGTCAGCACCTACTGAGAAAGATGTGGAGTGCACAGGGCGGAAATTCTTTGAAGGATGGGGGGAAGGCGCAGGTAGTAGTATGAACGAACTGTGCGCAGTCAGCCTGGATGAAGTGAGGAACAATTTGTTCTCCACCGGATATCCACAGGAAAAGCTCATCTTCGTCAAGGGCAAGGTAGAGGACACTATTCCTAAAATCGTTCCAGACAATATTGCCCTGCTTCGTTTAGATACAGATTGGTACGAGTCTACTTATCATGAGCTGTCACATCTTTTCCCTAGATTATCAGCGCACGGAGTTTTGATAATCGATGATTATGGGCACTGGCTAGGGGCGAGGGAGGCTGTGGATAAATATTTAACCGATAACAATATCAAAATTATTCTTCAAAGAATTGATTATACGGGTAGAATGGGGGTAAAGCTATAAATGGTAGCAATGCTCTTGTGATGCGGTATGGGAAAGTATGAAATTGCTTAATCTTGGCTGTGGCTCTCGTTACCATAGAGATTGGACGAACATAGATTTTGTTTCCAGCGATAAGGACGTCATCGGCCACGATTTACTGAGAGGCATCCCCTTCCCTGATAATTCTTTCGATGTTGTGTACCATTCTCACTTACTTGAACACTTTCCCAAGGCAGATGCCCCCGCCTTTATTGCAGAGTGCTATAGGGTTCTAAAGCCTGGCGGCATAATCAGAGTTGTCGTGCCTGACTTGCAAAGGATAGCTCAAACTTATCTTGAACAATTGGAACAAGCACTGCGCGGAAACAAGGAAGCAGAACTGAATTATGACTGGATAATGTTAGAGATGTATGACCAAACAGTAAGGAATTACAGCGGCGGAGAAATGGGTAAATTGTATGCGCAAGGGTATGCACCCAATGCAGATTTTATCTATCACAGGGTAGGGGTTAGATTAGACGAAGAAAACGAAACAAAAAGGAATGTGTCCCCTTCTAACACACGGTCAATTTCACCTGACAATGCGGCGAAGAAGCTGATTAAAAGATGCTTAGCATTAGTAAGTCGAGCATCTCTTAGAGATTTATCGTTGAAATTGATTCTGATGAGAGACTATAGATTCTATAAACTGGGTAGATTCAGGTTGAGCGGGGAGATACATCTGTGGATGTACGATAGATTTTCCCTATCAAGATTGCTCAATAATAGCAATTTTAGAGAGATATGTGTGTGCACGCCCTGGGAAAGTCGCATTCCCAACTGGACGTCATTTCATTTGGACACTGGTCCCGATGGGACAGTGTACAAGCCGGATTCCATCTATATCGAAGCAATTAAGTGACCGTTGATCCTTTATTCCATTAGCAAGTTGTCATTGCTTGGAATGATATCAACCTAGGTAAGGTTACTAGGATTAAAGATAGCTACAAAGTCAAAGAGGCTTGGCACTAATGCGATCGGCAGATTTAAATGTCCTGCAAGTCAGTACCTTCGAAAAGTCTGGGGGCGCAGCGCGCATCGCCTGGAACCTTCATCATGCTTATCGCAACCGAAGGATTAAAGCGTATATGGCCGTTGGGCGGAAGGAGACTGACGACCCAAATGTGTTTGTGATACCCAATGAACAAGTACGAAGCATATGGACTCGCGGATTGCTTTCCATAAACCGTCATATTGAAGCAAACATGCACATTCATGGTGCCTGGCCTCTGAGCCAAATGCTCTCCTGGATCACCGAACCCACACGGCAATGGGACCTCCGCCGAGGAATAGAGGACTTCCATTACCCTGGCTCCTGGAAGCTTCTCAAGCTAGTTCCCGAACAACCAGATATTCTGCATTGCCATAACCTGCATGGTAGCTACTTTGACCTGCGAGTTCTCTCCTGGCTGAGCCACCAGGTGCCAGTGGTTCTTACTCTTCACGATACATGGCTGCTCAGCGGTCATTGCGCTTACACCATGGGTTGTGAGCGCTGGAAGACAGGCTGCGGTCAATGTCCTGATTTAACTATCTATCCATCAATTAAAAAAGATGCTACTGCCCATAATTGGCAGCGCAAGAAAGATATCTATGCGAGAAGCTGGGTCTATGTCGCCACACCCAGCCAGTGGCTTATGAACGAGGTTGAGCAATCAATCCTAGCACAATCAATTGCGGAAGCGAGAGTTATTAATAATGGAGTAGACTTATCTGTGTTTCAACCGGGCGATAAGGCAGCAGCCCGGGCAGCGCTCGGTTTGCCTAATGATTTGCCTATCCTGCTTTTCGTGGGACAAGGAACAAAGAAAAATCAGTTCAAAGACTACGCTACTATGGAGAGTGCCCTCAGCAAGATTGCCATGAAGAACAGCGAGCAGGAAATGCTTTTCCTGTGCCTGGGCGGAGCGAACAAAGATGAGTCGATTGGGAGAGCCCGCGTACGCTTCATCGATTATCAGCAGGATTTAGGGAAGGTAGTTATGTTCTATCGGGCAGCTGACCTCTATTTGCACGCCGCCCGCGCAGACACCTTTCCCAATGTGGTACTGGAGGCGCTGGCTTGTGGCACTCCCGTAGTGGCAACCGCCGTAGGAGGCATCCCGGAGCAGATTGAGGACGGGGTGACAGGCTTTCTTACACCTCCTGGAGATGCAGAGGCGATGGCTGCACGGATTGAGCAACTCCTCAATAGTAGCGAGTTGCGACAAAGAATGGGTTTGCAGGCTGCCGAGGTTGCTCGCAGGAGATTCAGCCTTGACAGGCAAGTGGACGAGTACCTAGAATGGTTCGGTGATATCGTGAGCAAGTGGCAACCTGCCAGACAGGAGTACTAAACGATGAAAAAGGCGCTTATCACCGGCATTACGGGGCAGGATGGCTCTTATTTGGCAGAGTTTCTGCTTGACAAGGGCTACGAGGTGCACGGCATTATCAGAAGGTCGAGCACCTTCTGTACCGCTCGCATAGACCATATCTATGTTGACCCGCACGAGCCGGGGGCAAGGCTCTTTCTTCACTACGGAGACCTCTCCGATAGCTCCCAGCTCACTAACCTTATTTACTGCGTCAGGCCGGATGAGATTTATCACCTGGGTGCACAGAGCCATGTCAGGGTTAGCTTCGATACTGCTGAGTATACCGGCGATGTAGTGGCCCTGGGCACCACGCGTATCCTGGAGGCTATTCGTCAAAGTGGGATAAAGGCCAAGTTCTACCAGGCTTCCAGCAGCGAGATGTTCGGGGATTCTCAGCCTCCGCAGAGCGAGCAGACACCGTTCAGGCCCCGAAGCCCGTATGCGGTTGCCAAGGTGTATGCATACTGGATGGTGGAGAACTACAGAGAGGGCTACGGCCTTTTTGCTACCAACGGCATACTGTTCAACCACGAGTCGCCACGCCGTGGCGAGACCTTCGTCACCAGGAAGATTACTCGCGCCATCGCTCACATCCTCTCCAAGCACCAGAGATATCTTTACCTGGGTAACCTTGAAGCGAAGAGGGACTGGGGCTATGCTCCGGAATACATAAGGGCGATGTGGCTTATGTTGCAGCAAAAAAAGCCTGGTGACTACGTTATAGGGACAGGTGAAACCCACTCAGTTAAGGAATTCGTCATCGAAGCCTTCAAATACGCTGGCCTCGACTGGCAGGAGTACGTGAAGATAGACCCACGCTATTTCAGACCGCTTGAGGTAGACATGCTGGTAGCAGATGCCTCGAAGGCAAAGAAAAGACTGGGCTGGGAGCCGAGAGTGACCTTTAAAGATTTGGTCAAAATAATGGTGGATGCCGATATGGAGGCTCTGGGCTTGAAATCACCCGGTAAAGGGAAAAAGATACTTGCGAAGTGCGGGATGAATACGGTCGACCGTGCTTTGTGCAAGCTGGAAACAGGGGATATAAGGTGAAGAGCTGGCTTTCCGCCAAGAGAATTGTGGTGACTGGGGGAGCCGGCTTTTTGGGGAGCAATATCGTCCTGAAGCTGGAGGAAAGAGGCTGCAAGGAGATTTTCGTCCCCCGCAGTAAGGACTATGACCTCGTGGAAATGGAGTCGGTGAAAAGGCTGTACAGGGATGCTAAGCCTGACATTGTTATTCATCTTGCTGCCAGGGTAGGTGGCATCGGCGCAAATATGAAAAATCCGGGAAGCTTCTTCTATGAGAACCTGATGATGGGGGTGCAATTGATAGAGCAGGGGAGGCTATCCGGCATTGAGAAGTTTGTTGCTATCGGGACGATCTGCGCCTATCCGAAGTTCACCCCGGTTCCTTTCAAGGAAGAGAACCTCTGGAACGGTTATCCCGAGGAGACCAACGCACCCTACGGCTTGGCCAAGAAGATGCTTCTGGTGCAGTCGCAGGCTTATCGGCAGCAGTATGGCTTCAACTCGATTTATCTTTTGCCTGTCAATCTGTATGGCCCTGGAGACAACTTCGACCCCGAGTACTCGCATGTCATTCCTGCCTTGATCAAGAAGGTCTTCGATGCCAAGGACAAAGGCGAGAGGCGTATCGTAGCCTGGGGCAGCGGCAAGCCGACCAGAGAGTTTCTCTATGTTGAGGACGCTGCTGAAGGCATAGTCTTAGCCACAGAGAAATACGACAAGCCTGAGCCGGTGAATCTAGGCGCTGGCTTCGAAATATCGATCAAAGACCTTGCTGAGCTGATATGCGAGCTAGCTGGCTACAATGGTAAAATAGAGTGGGATACTTCGAAACCTGATGGGCAACCCAGAAGGTGCTTGGACACCAGCCGAGCGAAAAGAGAATTTGGATTCGAAGCCAAAACGGACTTCAGGGAAGGTCTGAGAAGGATGATTGAGTGGTACCGAAAAGCGAGAGTGCCAGAAATCTACAATCGGTAATAAGCTTACAGCTAAAACGTTATCCACGAATATACGTTCTTGCTAAGAAGGTCTACATCTCCGTTAATAATGTCTATATCTGTGTTAATAATGCTATAAATACTAAACGTAAAATCAGGGGTAGGAACAATCTGATTCGGACCTGGGGAGCCTTGCTCAATAAGGTGGATTTTGACGTCCAAGGAAGCAACAACATAATAGTCATAAAGTCAGGTTGCGTGATTAATGGAACTCGTTTTATGCTGCGTGGTTCCGGCCATCGAGTAATCATTGGCTCGAATTGTTGCTTTGTCAGAGGCGGAAGCATTTGGTTCGAAGATAGTGACTGTCAATTACTCATTAATGACAACACGACAATGGAGGAAGCCCATATCGCGCTGACAGAACCTGGCTCGCGTGTAGAGGTCGGGAAAGATTGTATGATTGCCTACGATGTTGATATAAGATGTGGCGATTCTCACTCGATAATTGACTTGTCCACCGGACAAAGAATTAATTACGCCAAAGATGTAAAGATTGGCGACCATGTTTGGCTTGCTGCCCATGTTCAGGTTCTAAAGGGAGTTACAATAGGTTCAAACAGTATTATAGCTATCAGGTCTGTGGTAACCAAAGATGTCTCACCTGATTCTATAGCTGCGGGAATACCCGCAGAAGTGATCAAAACCAATGTCACTTGGGATAGACAAAGAATTTACACGACCCTGAAACAATCGTAAGGAAAGGTACAAGGCATCATTTCAAGCCAGATACATGGGAGCCCGTTATGAGATCACCGACTTTACACGAACTTCCAATCCCTCCACGGGACAAAAAAGGATGGCCCTGGACGGAAGAAACCCCTCAAATGCCCGAGACTATGCCATGTGGACAGTCCTGGCCCAAGGTCAGCATAGTCACACCGAGCTACAATCAGGGACAATTCATAGAAGAGACCATACGCTCGGTCCTGCTTCAGGGCTATCCCAACCTGGAATATATCGTCATGGACGGTGGCTCGTCTGATAACTCTGTCGAGATCATCAAGAAATATGAAAAATGGCTGACATATTGGGTCTCAGAGCCGGATCGGGGGCAGAGCCATGCCATAAACAAAGGCTTCGAAAAGGCTACGGGCGTTATCTATGGCTGGCTGAATTCGGACGACTATTTCTTGAAAGATGCGCTAAAAAACGTAGCTTTGGCATACGATGCTCATCCGGACGCAGGAGGTTGGTTTGGCGGATGTTTTCAAGTCGACATTCACGACAAAATCCTCCTTCGCGTGTATCCAAATCGTCTGGATGCTGAGCACCTTGCCAGTTGGGGCGAGGATGCTGTCACTCAGCCTGCCTGCTTCTTCTCCAGTGCAGCATGGGGGAAATGTGGCCCGCTTGATGAGTCGCTACACTTCGCCATGGACGTTGATCTCTGGATCAAAATTGGAAAGGAGTTTTCTATAGTGAAGGTAAACGAAACGCTTGCGGCGGCCGTTGTGCACGATGATGCGAAAACGCAGAGAAACGCCGGCCAAATGTTTGCAGAGCAGGATGTGGTGAGAGCACGGCACGGTTATGAGCATCTTGCAATCCAGAATATGAGTCGCTGGATAAACGATTACATTGAACTGAGTAGGCAATATTCGAAATTAATCGCAATACCTATGAGGGTATCCAGATTCCCACTCTTTCGACCTCTCATCCCAGTTGCGCGAATTATCTGGAAGAGACTAGGTTAGCTTCCATCTGGTGAGCTGTGATGACAGTGTGTAGATTCGATTCACAAATTCACTTGGATGCAAATAACAACAGAATTGATGATCGGATTCGGTAGCATTAGAATCGGGAAGGGGGACTGAATTTGGGAGCACAAGAAGTAATTGAGAAAGTGCTGCACTTTGTTTTGAGCCCTTTCAGACTGGAGTTGCGTAGTAGAGGGGCCCTACGCTTATCCGAACGGCACACTGGAGCATGCAAAAAGACTGGGGTTTGAACCTAAGACCGTAATCGACGTGGGTGCTGGAACAGGGACGTTAGAGCTATACGAAACGTTCCCTGAGGCAAGCCATTTACTTATTGACCCTCTAGAAGAGCACAAGCCATTTCTGGGAAAAATTGTGAATAGACTGAGTGGCGCACATCTCCTTGAACGGTATGGCTCCCATGGAGTATGCTGATACGGCGGCTGGGCTCTAATAACCGATGCTACTAATATCGGGGTAAGGTCACCAGTGAACTACTTTAATCTAAATAATTCTGAGAAATTGTCACTCAAAAGAATATGCAAATTCTTGTTAATTCTTCCGGTTGGCCGGTAATGGTCAATTTGAAACGAGAAATTTAGGCAGCCTGTCTACAATAGTTGCCAAAACATTCTTTAGTAATATATACTTCCATACATGGAGGATGTTCAGGGATCTATTCACCACACCATTCATGACAATTTGTTGACAGGGCTCAAAACAAAAAGAGTACCGACAGATGAAGCCTATTAAAGCATACCTCAACATCGCAAAAATGCGGGTCAACATGACTCTACGAAGAAAAGCACTGAATAATTATCCTATTTATGCTGTTATCGACCCCGCTTCGTTTTGCAATCTACGGTGCCCAGGATGCCCCACAGGACTCCGGTTAGGGTGGCGCTCTACCTGCGCCATCAAATGGGAATTATACAAGGGCATAATCGATGAGATTGGGGATTATCTATTCAAGCTCGATTTGTTTAACTGGGGAGAACCACTACTGAACAAACAAACGCCCGAATTCATCCGTTACGCTAAATCCAAAGAAATAAAGGTGACTGTTAGTACTAATCTCAGCCTAGACCTTTCTGACGAGTACATTCAAAGTCTCATAAAAAGCGGCTTGGACGAGCTTATTGTTTCTATAGATGGAGCTACAGAAGATACTTATTTAGAGTACCGTCGTGGTGGAAATTTCTCGCTGGTTCGTGATAATATGCAGCGCATTCAATCGACAAAGAAAGCATTACGTGTTAACACGCCTAACGTGACGTGGCAATTTCTTGTTTTTCGCCATAACGAACACGATATTGAAATGGCTAAGAGCAACTACAAGGATTGGGGAGCTGACTCGCTTATAGTACGAGGAGCATTTATGCCTTTCGTCAAACCCTACGATGAAGAATTCCAGCCATCTACCATTCCTCTATACAATGTCTATTTGCAGGAGCAGCAACTTCAGGCCAAGTCGAAACACCAACCCCGAAGAAATCGCCCTTGCTCATGGCTATATGAAGGCTTTACTTTGAATTCTAATGGCAAAGTGTCTCCATGCTGTGCCATTTCGGTCGAGAAGGATGACTTTGCGGAGTACTCGCCATCCACAGGATTTTTCCATGCATGGAATAGTGACCGATTCAAAAGGGCACGAAGTCACTTAATATGCGACATGTGTCCAATGCGTAGTCTACCTTTTATAATGGACATGCCCGAATGGGCATTTACCAACGAACTGAGTGCAAAATTATCTCTGGTCTTAAGAAAGAGAGATATACGTCATTTGTTTCCTTCCTTAATGATGTTATTAATGGCTGGCCCGAATGCTTGGAAATCTATGGCTCGCAGTCTTTGTGGCATTATGTGGTGGCGTATTTCACATTTATTTCCTATCTCGCCCAAGAAAAGCATAGCCCCATAAAGTCTTATTTATTTAACTAGAGAAGCTCGTTGGTCAGCCTAGTGAATCTGACCTTTCCCCCGAAAACAGTAACAGGACCCTTTAGAGTCCTCCCGCTATAATAAAACGATAGAGGAGGGCTCAACATGGTGCGCAAGAGGTATGCCGAGGAACAGATCATCGCTGTGCTGAGGGAGGGAGATGCCGGAGCCAGAGTAACCGATCTCTGCCGTAAATATGGGATGAGCGATGCTACCTATTACAATTGGAAAGTCAGGCATGCCGGGCTCACCGTGAGTGAACTGAGAAGGTCGAAGGCCTTAGAAGAGGGCTGTCTGAATGATGGGGGTACCTATGAAAATTGAACAAACAATCGGGAGGTTACTGAATACTGCTCTTAGTCTTTTGGGATTCCAGCTTTCGAGGAAAATGCTGTCTCCACCTTCTTTGGTAAGGCATACGCTGCGTGGAACTCTTCAGCACGCAAAGACACCAGGGTTTGAACCCAAGACAGTATTCGACGTCGGTGCTGGTATCGGAACATTTGAATTGTATGAGACATTTCCAGAGGCAAGACATGTGCTTATTGACCCGCTGGAAGAAAACAGGCCATTTCTGGAACGTATTGTTAATAAATTGAAGAATGCAGAGTATTTGATTGCTGCCGCAACGCAGAGTACTGGAACTGTAACTATCAACGTGCATCGAGATTGCTATGGTTCCTCAATCTACAAAGAATTCGAGGGTTCTAATGTTGACGGCACACCGAGAGTTGCGCGAACAATTACTCTGGACGAGCTAAGTCTACAACGTAAATTGCACAGCCCATATCTCATCAAGGTGATGTTCAAGGGGCAGAACTAGATGTACTCACTGGTGCAAGCCAGGTTCTCAAGGATACTGAATATGTGGTTCTCGAGGTCCTACTTATGGAATTTCTCATAGGTGGCCCACAGCTTTACGATGTTGTGAAGTTCATGAAGGAGCGAGGATTTGTTGTGTATGATATCATGGACTATGGCTATCGACCCCTTGACGGAGCTATGTCTCAAGTAGATATGGCTTTTGTCAAAGAGTCAGGTCGCTTCAGAAAAGACCGCTCTTTTGCAACCGAGGCACAGCGGGAGAAATTTTACGCCAAACTACTTCAGGAAAGAAACAGAATCAAATAGCTGTCATATCTACTTGGAAAGAAATTGAAATGGATTCAAACAGCTCTGTACTAAGTGTAGTAATACCAACTTACAATCGCTCCGAGTCTCTGAGGAGGGTCATTCAAGGCCTCTTTACTCAGAGCTTTCAGGATTTCGAAATCATTATTGTTGACGATGGCTCGACTGATGCGACCGAAAGCAAAATAAAAGAGTTGCAGAAAAAGTCACCTCGTGAATTGCTGTACCTCAAGCAGGAGAATAGAGGAGCAGGAGCTGCCAGGAACATGGGTATTACGCATGCTAGGGGAGATTTGGTACTGTTTATAGATGACGACGTCCTCCCGACCCCTAATCTACTGGATGAGCACAATGAAGCCCATAAACGAAATAGCGCAGAAAATATTGCCATAGTGGGTTCTGTCATTTATTCGCACGAGCTAAAATTTTCCCCATTCATGAGGTGGCTGGCAGAAAAAGGCCCGGCTTTCTATCAAAACAGAAAACAAAACGGAGAGACACTGAACTATCTATATTTCTGTACAGCGAATCTTTCTCTAAAGCGTCGTTTCATGCTAGAAAAAGGCTTGTTCGATGAGAGCTTCAGGCCGTTCTTTGAAGATATTGAGCTTGGGTACAGGTTAGAGCAACAGGGTTTGCAAATAATATTTCACAAGAACGCGGTTGGGTACCATCTTCGTGCCGAGACTTTTAAAGGCTTCTGCCGTCGGAACGTACTCGCTGGCCAAAGCGCCGCCCTTCTTCATAAGAAATGGCCTGCATTAAATCCGCTCACAAAGCACTTGGCCAAGAACAGAAAGTCACTGTTCGTAGAGACATCGACAGGGTTAATGCTGCCTATCGTTATGCCTGTTTTAAAGGCTGTAGTTTCTCGCCTGGATTCTTGGGAACAGAAAGTACCCTCTTTTGTATATGTCCTGATACAAGACTACTACTTTCAAATTGGCTATAAAAAAGGGCTCAAGCCTATCAAGAAAAGTGCTGATGCTAGAGCTGCAAATATCGAAGAGAGCCTATGTCCCTTTGGGCATGAAGATATTGTGTTAGATGCGGGAACGGGAACTGGCTACCTTTTAGATGTACTATCATCCCGATGTAAATATGTGTATGCTAT
>DAOUMT010000312.1:0-10481 GCA_034409195.1 Dehalococcoidia bacterium | reverse complement strand
ACCCATTGTCCCTACAGGTAGATTTTTCCTCTTCAGCAACTTATAATTGAGTCCACGTTTGAAGTCCGTAATTTTAACCGAAGGGGAAATCTGATGCGTGATGAAATCGAGAAAGCGTTAAAAGGGCACGAAGCTGATTACATCGAGATTCGAATCGAGGAAGGCGACGCCACGCGCATACAATACCGCGGCCGCGAGCTGGAGGATATCGGCAGGACCACCAGCCTGGGCGGGAATGTGCGCGCTCTGGTCAAAGGGGGCTGGGGGTTTATCTCGTTTAATAACATCTCCGGCTTAAGAGAGAAGGTGGCGATTGCGGTGAAGCAGGCGAGGCTGGTGGGGCGGGAGGAGAGCAAACTCGCCCCAGTCGAGCCGGTGGTGGATATAGTGCCGCCCCATGTGAAGAAGGACCCGGCCTCAATACCCCTGGCCAAAAAGAAAGAGCTGCTTGACCAGTACAACGAGGTCATTTGGAGCGTGCCCAATATCCAGACCTCGACCATGGGCTACGGCGACGGACGCAAGAAGGTGATTTTCGCCAACTCCGAGGGCACTTACATAGAGCAAAGCAAGGTGGACATCACTGCACGTTTCAACGCGGTGGCGCGAGACGGCTCAAACGTGCAGCAGTCGGGGCTGAGCCTGGGCAGCAACGGAGACTACACTTTCATGGAGAATTTGCACAAGGATGTGGAGCAGATGGCGCACCGCGCTGTGGAGCTGCTAAAGGCGCCGCAGCTCAAGGGAGGCGAGTACACGGTTATCTGCGACCAGATACTGGCAGGCGTCTTTGCCCATGAAGCCTTCGGGCACCTCTCCGAGTCGGACTTTGTCTACGAAAACGAGCGTATGCGCGAGATTATGGTGCTGGGCCGCAAATTCGGCGGCAAGCACCTGAACATCGTGGACGGTGCGGCTGTGCCGGGACTGCGCGGCAGCTACAAGTACGACGATGAGGGCGTGCGCTCGACCAGGACCTATCTCATAAAAGAGGGCGTTCTAACGGGCAGGCTGCATTCCCGCGAGACGGCAGCCAAGATGGGCGAGAGCGTCACAGGCAATGCGAGAGCGCTCAACTACACCTTCCAGCCCATCGTGCGCATGACCAATACCTTCATTGAGCCGGGAAAGGCATCGTTCGAGGAGCTTATCTCCGATATCAAGGAGGGCGTTTACGCCAAGAACTGGTACGGCGGGATGACCAGCATGGAGATGTTCACCTTCTCGGCTGGCGAGGCTTATATGATACGCAATGGCAAAATAGCTGAGCTGCTGCGTCCCGTGCAATTGAGCGGCAACCTGTTCACCACGCTGGAGAACATTGACGCTGTCGGCAACGATCTGGACATGAACCAGGGCGGCGGCTGCGGCAAAGGAGGCCAGATGCCCTTGCCCGTCTCCAACGGCAGCCCACACATCAGGATCCAGAAATGCCTGCTGGGCGGGGGATGAGGTGGTGAGAAGGAAGTTTTAAAAATGTCCGATTTAGAAGATATTCTAGAAGTGGTTGATAAGTTTTCTACGGGGCCTAATCTTAGGCAACGGATTTCAGATATTGAACGTCAATTGGAGAATAAAGATACTACACAGTTGAAGAGCTTTCTCAATCACGAGGAAATAGGAGATAGGCTAGGGATATTCCCCAGCCTATCACATATGAAGTCGTAGGGGCGCGGCAACCGCGCCCGATTTGTTTGTGTAGGGGCACAGCGCGCTGTGCCCCTACACCAGATTTGCCTCTCAGTTAATCATAAAGGGGTTCAACCTTGATACTGGCATTCTGGAGAGGGCGGGTTTCCCAACCCGCCCTACAGTAGATCGGAGCGCCTGCTCAATCTTAATATTAGTCTTTTGTAGGGGCGACCCCACGGGTCGCCCCTACGTGTTTTGCGTGGTTCGACAAGCTCACCACGAACGGGTTATACTATATCAAATTCTTTCGCTCCTTGGAGATGTTATCATCCCCAAGAGTTGCCCATATTCGAGGGCACGGCTGCGGATGATAACACCCGCAGCTAGCACAAAGACCTAGGTTGGAGCGGATGCTCCAACTTAGCCAATAGGAAGTAGATTTATGGACACATTGTTACTCGGTATCCTTATTTTCTTCGTGATAGCGCTTTTAGGGGCAGTGGTGGTATTGTACCTAAGGCTGCGCAAGCCTCAGAATGTTGCCAATATTTCGACGCCGCTGCAGAACCTGACTCAGGTTGTCCAATCCGGACAGACCCAGACCGCTGGGCTGGCAGAAAAGATCTCACATTTAGAGCCTGTAACGCAGATTGTGGGCGGAGTTCAGCTTGAACTGAAGGGGCTATCCGAGCGTGTTGCGAAAGTGGAACAGAATCAGAATGCAGCAGGGCAGAACATCCAGGCGTTGGGAACAGGGTTAGCTCAGGCTAGTACTGCTACCACCAGCCTTATCGAAGCGACTGCAGCAATGAGAAATGAGCTGTCACGGGCAAAGGACGGCTTGACTGAGCTGCAAACATTTGCCAAAGCCCGTCAGGAGATAGAACAGCGCACTGCTGAATCCATAAAGAGACTGGAGATGATTATTGCAGGCACTCAAACCAAAGGCACCGCGGGAGAGAATATCCTTGAGTTTGTGTTTGCCAAGCTCCCGGCTGAGTGGCAGGTACGAAATTTCAGAGTAGGCAACAAGTCTGTTGAATTCGGTCTCCGCTTGCCCAACAATCTGATTCTGCCGATTGACAGCAAGTGGGCGGCGACCAACCTGATAGAGCAACTTGTTAATTGCGATAATCCCGACGAGCAGCAAAAACTCAAGGCCCAAATCGAGTCTGCTGTTCTGAGCAAGGCCAAGGAGGTCAAGAAATACATAGACCCCAGCCTGACAGTTAATTTCGGCATCGCGGCTGTCCCTGATGCAGTTTATGACGCATGCTGCGGCATTCAGGCTGATGTTTTTCAAATGAATGTTGTGCTGGTCAGCTACAGTATGTTTGTCCCCTATCTACTGCTGGTTTTTCAGATGGTGCTTAAGACATCACAGAACATCGACCTGGAAAAGCTCGCTGGTTATGTAAAGATTGCCCAGGAAAACATCAATAAATTGCAGGAGGAACTTGAAGGGCGATTCTCAAAGGCTATCACTATGCTGAATAATTCGCGCGGTGATATGAGCACATATCTAAGCAAGGTCAGCAGCAGTCTTACCAGCCTCCAGAGTGGCGCGAATGTACTGGAGATTCCAGCAGTGCCGCCTGAACCAGGCTCCGCGAGCGAGCAAAGCCCGCTTCTATGAGCCAGATAAGAGAAGTTTTGCTACTTGCCCAGATAGAATAATGTAGGGGCGACCCGACGGGTCGCCCCTAGGCTCAATTAGGCAGACACATTGTCTTCCCCTACGATTCGTAATCCCCCTTGCCCCCTTTAAAAAAGAGGGGATTAGATTGGTTTTAATGCTCATGGGAATGCCATCATCCACAGAGATTTCTGTTGATTAGCTATGCCTAAGGATGTTATCATTTGCAGCTAATAGGAGTATCTGCTCCGGTCGCTGGTTGCACTTAACGGGGGGCTCGAAATCGCCATCAGAAATATTTAGATATGATCAAACCAATAAACGGTAGAGCAAAGGCGCTAATTCTGGCCATGGTGCTGATTATGGCAGCAGCCGTTGTGGGGTGTGCTAAGTCGAACAAAGCTGGGCCAAGCACTGAAACCCTAAAGGGCGTGAGCCTTTCACCGAGGAGCTTCCAGCCGGCTGACTTCACCGATTTTTTCCAGAAAGCCAAACAAGCAGGCAACGTAGTTAGTTGGGCGGGCGACTGGAATGAGCTCTCCGATACTCAGAACAGCGGCCCCACCACTGTAGCATCTCTTGCCTCTACGTATGGGTATGTGCCCCTCATCGAAGCCCAGTTTTTCACGCAGTCAAGTGGGCAACTCCTCAGACCGCTCGATGAGAACACAAAACTAAGCTACAAGGACAGCGCTGTCGCTTTTGCTGAGAGATTCAAGCCGGAATATTTGGCTTTCGGCATCGAGGTCAATGTATTGTATGAGAAGTCGCCGTCGGATTTCGACGACTTTGCCGCCTTCTTCAGCCAGGTCTACGATGCGGTTAAGGCTGTGTCACCACAGACAAAGGTCTTCACCATCTTCCAACTGGAGAAGATGAAAGGACTGAACAGCGGCCTGTTTGGCGGCACGAACGACCCTTCTAAAGCCCGGTGGTCTCTACTCGATAGATTTCCTAAGTCAGACATCATCGCTTTCACCACATACCCCGGATTGATTTACAAGAATCCCGCAGAAATACCCGCTGATTATTATAACGAGATCAAATCTCACACTTCTAAGCCCATAGCATTCACTGAGATAGGCTGGCACAGCGCGGCTAGCCCTGCCGGATGGGAGAGCAGCGAGGCAGAACAGGCTGAGTTCGTAACAACGTTCTTTCGACTCACTCGAGACCTGAACAGCGAACTGGCAATCTGGAGCTTCATGTATGACCAGCAAACCTTTGAACCCTTCAATAGTATGGGGCTGATACATGCAGACGGCACTCCCAAGCCTGCATGGGATGAATGGCTGAAAGCCGGGTAAGGGTCGGGCTATCTGGGTTGGACTGGAACATCCCATCTACCTAAATGGTAATGTAGGGGCGCGGCAACCGCGCCCGATTTGTTTTTAGGGCGACCCGTTGGGTCGCCCCTACCGATGCTCAATTCGTAATCCCGTAGGGGCAGACCAATGTGTCTGCCCGAATTGCACAAGGGCGAACCCGTGTGTTCGCCCCTAAGAATTGAATCTGGCACTTCAGCATATTGACAAAGAGCCATTGTCATGCTAAAGTTAATGACTGAATATTCATTCATTATTGATGGGAGGGGACAATGGTAAGGAGGCTGGAGAGGAAGGAGCAAATCACTGAGTACCGCCGGAGGCAGATTCTGGAGGCGGCGCTGGATGTTTTTTCCCAAAAGGGATACGGTGAGACGACTATAGCTGATATTGCCAAAGAGGCAGGGGTTGCCGTAGGCACCATCTATCTTTATTTCCCCAGCAAACGCGACCTGCTGGTCTCGATTGCTAACACATATGTAGTGACTCAGCCCTTCAGGGAGCTTCTGAAGAAGGCAGGCAAAGTGGATGAGAGAACCTTTATCCGTTCAGTTATGGAAAACCGTCTGAATTGGGGCTTCGAGAATATAGAAAGGATCCTTTTCGTCTTCACCGAGATACTCCGTGACCCCGAGTTGAGACAGCAGTTCTCCGAGCAAGTTCTGGCATCTGTGCTGCAATTCCCGGAGAAGTTTTTCAAGGCGAAAATCGCCTCGGGCGATTTTCGCCGCGTGAACCATCGCTTGATTGTTCGCGCCATGGTCGGTATGGTTATCGGCTTCACCGTTCTACGCAAGCTGGAAGGCGAGAAGAGCCCGGCAGAGGGGACGCCCTTGCCTAAATTAGCTGCGGAGCTGGCAGACCTCGTTCTGGAGGGTTTACAGGCCAGGAAGATTTGATGCTTTGGGGGTAGGCTGGAGCAACTGCTCCAGCCTACGCCGTGGCATTTTAGAAAGTGAGGGCGGCTCATTTGAATATAACTTACGCTATCGAGACAAAGAATCTGACGAAGATGTTCGGCGCGTTCACGGCGCTGAGCGAATTAAATCTGAAAATCGAGGACGGCGCCATACTCGGGCTACTTGGTCCCAACGGCGCAGGCAAGACCACCGCGATCAAAATCCTGTGCGGCCTGCTCAGGACCACCAGCGGCGAGGCTTACATCTTCGGCAAGAAAGTGCCTGACCGTAGTATCCTGCCTCGAATCGGGTACATGCCCCAGGAGACTGCACTTTATCTGGAACTGAGTGTGCACCACAATCTGGCACACTACGGTGAGATATACGGCATGTCCAGAAACAGAATCGCCCAGAGAGAGAAAGAGCTCCTCCAGTTCATCGCGCTGGAGAAATGGCGGAACGAACCGGTATCTAACCTGAGCGGCGGCATGAAGCACAGAGTGTCACTGGCATGCAGTATGATTCATGAGCCGAAGCTGCTGTTTCTGGACGAGCCCACAGTGGGAGTGGATCCGGAACTGAGGGCATCGTTCTGGGAGTACTTCAATGAACTGAAGAGGAAGGGCATAACTATTGTGCTCACCACGCATTATATGGATGAGGCGCAGCACTGCGACAGGATAGGGCTGCTGAGACTAGGCAAGCTCATCGCTGAGGGTGCGCCATCTGAGATCACCCGGCGGACCAATACCAACAACCTTGAGGACGCATTTCTGGCGCTGTCGAGGAGCGGTCCCAACCACGGAGAATGCTGAGGTTAATACTACGCCTCTGCGACCTTCGCGCTCTCTGCGGTGATAAGTTGACTTAAGGGGAAAGCATGAACATACGTAGGGCTTTGAGTGTAACCAAACGGATTTTCCTGGGCTTGAGAAATGAGAAGCGCACCCTGGCGCTGATATTCGTAGCGCCAGTCATCGCCATGTTCGTGTTCGGCCTGGCGTTCAGCGGCGATGTGAAAGATGTGCATGTGGTGGTGGTGAACAATGACGCCGGATTGCAGACACCAGCTTCTCCCGTACCTCTATCTATTTCCCAGAAGATTATTTCCAACTTCGACACCGAAGTACTGAAGGTAGACTATGCAAACAGCGAAGAGGAAGCTGTCAAACAGGTACAGGAAGGCGGGGCATACGGGGTAATCGTCTTCCCGGGGAACTTCACCAGGGATATATACGGTAAGATTCAAAATCCTTCTCTGCCCGTTAGCACTACGATACAGGTGAGGCTGGACAAGAGCAATGTGAACGTAGCCACTGCCATAACGACGGCTGTAAGCAACGCTGTGCTGAAGACTATGAGCGACATGGGTCTCCAGGCTCCGGTGAACGTAAATGCCGACAATGCCATCTACGCTAAAAGCGCCAAGTTCATGGACTTTTTCGTACCGGGCATCATGGCGTTCGTAGTGTTCCTGCTCACCACGCTGCTTACACTCATAACGTTTGTGGGAGAGCGGACTTCGGGCAACCTTGAACGATTGCAGGCCACGCCGCTTAGGGAAAGCGAGATCGTGGTAGGGTATGCTATAGCCTTCAGCATAATAGGAATGTTGCAGGATGCAATACTCATCGCTATAGGCGTGGGCTACTTTCACATTTTGATTGTGGGGAACATATTCCTGGCCTTCCTGGTTGTGGCATTGCTGGCGGTGGGCAGCCTGAGCCTGGGTATACTGCTGTCAAGCCTGGCGAAGAGGGAGTCGCAGGCAATACAGTTTTTCCCCTTTATAACGTTGCCCACGTTCTTGCTGGCAGGTATTTTCTGGCCTGTGGAGGCAATACCGTCGTGGCTGAGGCCGTTATCGTATGCTATCCCCCCGTACTATGCGGTAGAAGCGACGCGGTCAGTGATACTCAGGGGGTGGGGCGTAGGGGGCATCTGGTTGGATATCGTAGCCTTGTTAGCCTTTGCTATCGGCTTCCTGGTGCTGGCGGTGTGGTCGCTGCAGAGAGGGAAAGGTTGAAAGAGCAGATTGCAGAATGAGAAGTATAGAATGTAAGATACAAATGTAGGAACTTGTGAAAAGTATCTGTAGACATCTTCTGGTACAATAGTGAGGTGAGGTGGTTGCTATGAAAGTATTAAGCTATCGAGTCCTGCTTCGCAAAGAGCCTGAGGGAGGCTATACGGTGATAGTCCCCTCTCTTCCAGGATGTGTTACCTACGGGAGCACCATTGAAGAAGCCATAAAGATGGCAAAAGAAGCCATAGGATTATATATAGATAGCTTGAAAGAGCATGGCGAAGATATACCATCAGAGGAAGCGACTTTGGAATACACTCTGACGGTGAAGGCTCATGGCTAAGCTTTCCCCTCTCACGCCTCAGAAAGTCATCAAAATACTTGAGAAAAAGGGATTCGTTCTAGATACAGTTTCAGGAAGCCACCACATCTATTACCATTCCGAGACAAAAAGGAGAGCGGTTGTCCCTGTCCATAAAAAAGATTTGCCTAAAGGTACTCTACTTGAGATCCTTAAACAGGCTGGCATAAGCAAGTCAGAATTAAAAAAATTATGAGATCGAGTTAATCTGGGCGGAATTATGGCAGAGCAGAAGATAATCAGAAGCCCTGATATCGAGAGGACAAACAGGGTCCCTCCGGGCCAGAGGGTAACCGAGAAATTTCCAGTTCTTCACCACGGCAGTGTGCCCAAGATAGATGTATCCAAGTGGACGTTCAGGATTTGGGGGCTGGTGGAAAAAGAGCGGAAGCTTAGCTATGACGAGTTCCTGGCGCTGCCCGGGGTGACAGTATTATCAGATGTCCACTGCGTGACCGGATGGTCCAAGCTGGATAATACCTGGGAAGGGGTGAGCACTCAGGTAATAAAGGAGCTGGTCAAGATACTGCCTGAAGCTAAGTTTGTCATTGTGCACGCAGCAGGTGGTTTTACCACCAACCTCAACATACGCGATTTCCTTGAGCCGGATGTCCTGTTTGCCGTCAAGCACGATGGAGAGACATTGACGCCGCAGCACGGCCATCCGCTGAGACTGGTGGTGCCCAGGCTGTATTTCTGGAAGAGCGCCAAATGGGTGGAGGATGTGGAGTTCACGGCCAGGGATAGAAAAGGCTTCTGGGAGTCGCGCGGCTATCATAATCGCGGCGACCCGTGGAAAGAGGAGAGGTACGGCTGAGGCAAATCCTAAACACGAAATCCTGAACCCTGGCCTGAGCCTGTGTCGAAGGCAAATTCAAAACACAACTTGAAAAATGAATAAGCCTGGAGGCATAAATGAAAATAGGCGTCTGTGGAATTGCCTGTGAAAAATGTCCTCTGATGGTAAAAGGAAAGTGCCCTAACGGGGAGAAAGGGTGTACTCCCAGAGAGAACAAGTTTTGTGCTGTAGCTACCTGTGCCTTCAAGAAGAGCGTCAGGTTATGTTTCGAGTGCGCTGAGTTCCCTTGCGAGACGACCAGGAAGGGCCCCATCAGCTACGATTACTGCAAATTTATAGCTGGTGAAGGGTTTTAAGAACTTTTTCATAATTATGTAAACCGGTTTCAAAAAATTGAGGCGGGCGAGCCTTCGTGTTATTATTTGATTGGGTGGGTTTATGGAAGATTTATTAAGGCAGGCTAAGAGGGTAGCGGAGGAGGCGGAGGTTTTTTCGGTCTCGCGCAGTGAGACCGATGCCGTCTTTGAGACAAACCGCCTGAAACATGTGGTGACCCGCGAGACCTCGGGCAGGGCCCTCCGATTAGTCAAAGGTGGCAGAATAGGATTCTCCGCCAGCAACAAGCTGGATGGCACGAGAGAGCTGGTGCAGATGGCTCTGGAGATGGCGCCCTTCGGCGCAGAGGCGAAGTTCCAGTTCCCTTCTTCTCAGCACTATTCGAGAATAGAGGTCTTTGACCCGGCGGTTGAGCAAGTCACAGCGGAACAGATGGTAGAGCTGGGGCAGTCGCTCATCGACAAGGTGAGAGCACAGACACCGGATCTGGTCTGCCAGGGTGGAGTGTCTAAGAACTCTATCACCCTTGAAATAGTGAACTCCCGTGGTGGGCAGGCGACCTACAAGAAGAGCGTGTTCAGCATAGGCGTCGAGGGAGTCTTGATCAGAGGCACAGATATGCTCTTCGTGGGGGACAGCGAAAGCTCGTGCCGTCCCATTTCCGACCATAAAACGGTGTCCCATAATACCATAGAGCAGTTGGAGCGGGCCAAGGAAACCGCCGCCTCGGCTGAAGGGAAGCTGCCCGTGATTTTCACCCCCATCGGCGTTGCCAGCACTCTGCTTATGCCCTTAGCGATGGCAGTCAACGGCAAGACAGTGCTGCAGGGGGCTTCGCCGCTGGGACACAGGAAGGGCGAGCAGGTCTTCGATAAAAGGCTCTCTATAATAGATGACCCCATGATAGAATTCCGTCCCGGGAGCAGGTTCTGCGACGATGAGGGTGTGCCCAGTCAGCGCACTCCACTTATTTCCAAGGGGCTGGTGGCGAATTTTCTCTATGACCTGCAGACCGCTGCCCTGGCGGGAACGAAGAGCACAGGCAGTGCTTCGAGGAGCCTGGCCAGCCTGCCCAGCCCATCGTTGAGCGCCATTGTTATCGATGAAGGTGATACCAGCTTCGAGGACATGCTGGCCGATATTAAAGACGGGTTGGTGGTTGAGGAGCTCATGGGTGCCTCTATGGGGAATGTGCTGGGAGGTGATTTCAGCGGCAATGTGCTCCTCGGCTACAGGGTGCAGAATGGGAAGCTGGTAGGGCGCGTAAAGGATACCATGGTCACAGGCAATATCTACGAGGCTTTGAAAGATATCAGGGCTATCGGCAACAAGGCTAGATGGGTGAGCGGGTTAGTGTTGACCCCGCATATTTGCTGTTCTCAACTGGCAGTATCGACGAAGAAGCAGGGATGAGGAGGTAGCTGGAGCAGATGCTCCAGGCTACTCAAAGCAATGACACATTAAAAG
>DAOUMT010000311.1:0-5214 GCA_034409195.1 Dehalococcoidia bacterium | reverse complement strand
GGACATGGAATAAAGAAGTCCCGTTCGTGGTGAGCCTGTCGAACCATGAACGGGAGAGAACCTATTTTGGGATTAAATTAAGAATGCCTGAATTACCCGAAGTCGAGACCATTATAAATGACCTGCGCCCTGGTCTGAAAGGCCGCAGTTTCACCGATATAACCATTCTCTGGCCCCGGATGGTGCTGCGGCCCTCGGCCGAAGAGCTGCGACAGCGACTGCCCGGCCAGACTATCAAGGATATAGGCCGGAGGGGGAAGTATCTTATCTTCCGGCTCGCCAGCGGCGAAGTACTGATACTGCATCTCAGGATGACCGGCTCGTTGCTGCTCAAGCGAAAGGGCGAGCAACCTGCTAAGAATAGTTCCTATATAAGAGCAGTTTTCGGCCTGGACAATGGCATGGAGCTGTTATTTAACGACCGGCGTAAGCTTGGTACGGTCTCGCTGGTAAAGGACGAAAAAGAGGTAATCGGTAAGCTCGGCCCCGAGCCACTCGGTATCAGCTTTACTACAAAGGCGCTGGCAGAACGGCTGAGCAAGCACAAAGCGCCTATCAAGGCGGTTCTCTGCGACCAGGAGGTCATCGCCGGCATCGGCAACATGTATGCTGACGAGGCGCTGTTCTTCTCAAATATCCATCCTCTGAGGGCAGCTAACAGCCTTTCCCCCGAAGAAATAGAGAGGCTGCATCGAGCTATACAAAAGGTGCTGTCCAAAGCCATCGGCAACGGCGGCGCCAGCATCAGCGACTACCGCCGTCCCACAGGTGAAAAGGGAACTCAACAGGATGATTTTTATGTAGCACATAGGGGTGGCCAAACCTGTAAGGTTTGTGCCACCCCTATCGAACGCATCCCGGTGCGCAACCGGGGCACCTATTTCTGCCCCAGATGTCAGCGGTCTTCTACTGGTTCTTGAAGTTGGGCCTCCTCTTCTCCCTGAGCGCCGCCGCGCCTTCTTGAGTATCTTCCATGCCTTTCAGGTTCTGCTCCAGAGCCTGTCCGAAAGCCCGGCCCAGCTTGGGCTCCATATAAGCGCCCCGCTTGATAATCTCTTTGAAATTCCACACTGCGCGAGGCGCAAGATTGACCATGCGCTCTGCCCAACTCATAGCTTCTTCCATGAGTTTCTCTGCAGGCACGACTCTGTTGTAGAAACCCATTTCATAGGCGCGCTGCGCGCTGACCCTCCTGTCACCCCAGAGCACCAGCTCCATGGCATGGCCCAGATGTAAATGGAGATGCAGGTCACGCACCCAGCTCGCCGGCATATTCCTCAGAGCTTCAGCTATGCCAAACTCGGCGTTCTCGGCAGCGATGCGGATATCGCAGTCATGAGCGATGAGAGCGCCTCCGGCAATGCAGTGTCCGTTGAGAGCAGCGATGGTCGGCTTCCAGACATCCTCCGGACCGAAGGCGGGAATCCGGAACGGGCCGGGCCTCACCATCTTGGGCGGGGTGAGCAGGTCAGCCCCGGCGCAGAACACCCTGCTGCCAGCGGCAGTGATGATTGCTACGCGTGACTCGTCGGCATCCTGATATGCCTTCCAGGTATCCTCGAGTTCATACATCATGTCGAGAGTGAGTGAATTTGCCCTATCGGCACGGTTGATAGTGATAATCCATATTTGGCCATCTTCCTTCTTGTCGACAACTATCTCCTTCTGTTCTTCAGCCGACATCTCCTATTTTCCCTCCTATCAAGAGTGTTTCCGAGGCATTATTATAATCGTGGCTAGCTATATGCGTCAATGTCATGGAAGAGGATGGAGGTTGATCAGGTCATTGGATCGCTGTAAGCAACCTTAAATACTTCTAACTGGATACTATTAACCATTTTACCTTATGATTCAGAAACCTATTGACATCTGCTTACGTAATACGTTATCCTTCGTGCAAAATAACAGGAGGTGGCCTATGCAGGCGTACTGTGTAAAGTGCAAGAAGAAGGTTGAAATCAAGAACCCGACACAGATCAAAATGAAGAACAAGAGGCCTGCCACCAAAGGTACATGCGCCAGATGCGGCACCAAGGTGTTCAGGATAGGGAAGAGTTAAAACTGATACATTAACCCCGCGTTTTTCATAACCTCTGAAGCTTAGTATTTAGATAGGGGATGCTATGTCCTTCTTTGCCAACACGTCCGCAGGTTCCACACGACTCACGATTGACTTGTAGAGTCATACAATCGCTGTATTATTATTTGTTGATAGGACTACTTCGCAATTCTATATAAATGCAAATCAATGTAACAATGACAATTAATCATTCTAAGGGGCAGTAGGGCGTGCTTAATGCTAAAAACATGAAGGGATTGAAAATGGACGAAGAAGAAACTCTAAAGAAATGCCAGTTGGATATGGAAGAATGCCTGGAGGAAATGGGTAATCAGCAAGAAATCTTAAAAAAGCTGCGTGAGACGGGTTTCTATGATTCTGCCGTCCTAATGGAGGCTATGAGAAAAATAACTGAACTCCGTGAGAAACTTGACAGCATTCATGGTCAGTTGAAGGAACTGTCAGATAAGGGCAAATAGCATACCGCCAGGGTTTTGTTTTACTGTTTTATCATTGGCCCTCAACCCTACCTGATAGTCACATCGCCGTTCGATGTGCGAATGTATAGAGTCGCCTCCCCACCCCCAATGGTGCCCACGATATGGTTCTTCTCAACCAGTGATGTTGTTATAGGCAGCGTTATGTTGATCTCGCCGTTGCTCGTTGATGCATCCATGCTGATGCTGGGCGAGCCTCGCAGTTCAACGTCCACCCTTCCGTTAGTGGTCACCATTCGATTGCTGCCGCCAGCGGTCAACTCACCCTCGAACGATATTATACCGTTGGAGGTCTGCAGGTCCACCTCTCCCACGGCGTTGCGGACGTCAATGGCACCGTTGCTAGTTCTGAGTTCAGCAGAGCCCTCTATCCCATCGATATCAAGTGCGCCATTACTAGTGTCTCCCCTGAAATCGCCTTTCACGTTGAAGGGACAGGCATGCCGTGTCCCTAAACTGCTTGGTTGTGGTTGACTTCTTCTTAAATATAGCAAGAAGCGATAAGGATGCGTGATATTTGGCTGGTGGATATTTTGAAATTTCACATATGCATTGTGATCCAAAGGTGATGGATTATTATTTTGTTGCTTTGTGCGCTACTGCTTCTACTGTGAGTTGATTTACAATTTGCGATACGTTTTGAAGAGTTTTCTTTGAGTGTCCCAAGCTTTTCACCTATATTCCAAATACAAACATCTGCTATCGTGCCATTGCTAAGCTCCGTAATCCACGCGTTGATTTTGTCACGCCAATCGCATGCGGAGCCTTCCTGCAAGTACCCAATCATAGCGGCAATATTATGGTTCGCGCCATGGAGTCCCAGTTTGAATCTCTGAATTCCTCCACCTTGATATTTTATCCCTCCCGTAACATACTCTTTTTCACGGTCATGAGAAGGAGCAGGCAGTCTTTTGCACTCTAGAACAATAATGGGGTCATATATTGTATAAGTTTTTGCTCCAATAGTTATCATCTGGGTAGGTAACGCGGAAATATCCACGCTTGTGCGATTGATCTGATATTCCTCATGTTCAAAAAGAACCATTGGAAAATCGTTCCGAGCACGAGAATTAAGGAATTTGCACAACTGAAGATTTAACTTGTTTTCTGATTCTTCGTTAGGACGACAAGGGTCATCCCGCCAAGCAGATAGTTGCATATAGACAAAGTTAATGGCTCTTATTGCTAGTGTATTCGGGAGAAGGCCGGATGTTATTTTTCCGATAGCCTGTTTCTCTGGATCACGCACGTTTCTTAGTATCCCTGACCGCGGAGGTCTACAATAGTTTCGTCGGCATCACGCACTGCCGTTGAATGAATCCAATAACGCAACCGGTCTGGTTTAACTAATAACAGGAAATTCTCAGAATAAATACGCAACACGCGTATTGTACGAAGATATGCATGCTTCTCATCATCGTAGATGAGTTTTCGCAGATTCTCATTTTGGTGGGTTGTTAACCATGTGAAATCAGGCTTTTCGCCGAAACAGAAAGGTTGGACAATCAACCCGTCAAGAAGAATAGGATCCGATGCCTGCAAGTTGTCATATACGCTCCCAAGCATACGAATGAACATATCGGAATAATTTCGTAGGTCATCAATGTTCGCCGTTTTCATTAGCAAATCTGAGTTTTGGCCTAGCCGTATGTATTCACTCATATAGTCAAGGGCATCGTTGCATAGCGCGTTTTCCCAGAAAGCGAAGGAAAGATCACTGACATTTTCGGGGTAAGGCAATGCGTCAATATCTTGCTTGCGAATAGTGGAGGCCTTATTCACCAGCGATTCCGTACCATACAATTCACAACAGAACTGTAAAACTTCTCGTTTGTTAACAAGAAATTGAAAAAGATTGCGTAACTCAGTGGCTTGACACTGTGGCGCGTGAATTCCAACAATTCTATGTCCATATGTGAGCACACCTTTATCCCAATAAACTATTGGTAACGTTACCATCTCCTTGATTAAGATGAGAGGTGGAGCAAAACGGTCCTCATGCCTAGGGCTTTCAAATGTTGTTTTGTCTAGAGGTCTGATCTCATTTTCGTTAATTCCTGCGTTAGTGAAGGCTCGAGTTGGCAAGAAATCTTTTCCAGTTAGAAATGGTGCGGTTTTTTTGCCGCTTCCCACTATGAATCCTTCGCCATAATCCCAGCGTTGCTGTTTTATGTAGTCTGCCAGTTTACGCATACTTTGCAGGCGTTGTGATATGTCGAAAAGGCGGCCACCACCTAGTAAATTGGCACGCCAAATATATGGACACGTTTCAACCTGGTTCTGTGTAACATGTTGTCGGTCATAGTGATCGAGTTCGAAGCAAATACGCTCCTTAACGCTTACTGTTCGTCGGAAAGTCAGGTGTGTTATTCGATGGTCTTTGGGAGGCTCATTGGCCTGAGCCAGTACTGCAATTATCTTTGGGTCTGCCGCGTCAAATAATTTGCGAATCGATACAAAGTCAAAAATTTTATCGACCTCATATTTTCGAAAAAGGGAGGCTCGAAAATTTTGCGCATTACTATTATAGAGCAAACCAGATGGTTGAATTAAGCAAACTCGTCCACCTTTTCGAAGAGTGCTAATCGATTTTTCTAGGAACAAATAGGCCGATTGATTGTCTGGAAGAGGCCCACGTACGCTGTCTTGGCGTAAAGC
>DAOUMT010000310.1:0-6213 GCA_034409195.1 Dehalococcoidia bacterium | reverse complement strand
GGGGGGCCGCCCCACCATACAGTCAGCACCATCCTAAAATTTGATTTTCCGCCTGAATAGGAGTAGTCTATGAGATAATTTAATCTTCCCTAAAAGGAACGGAGTGCAGCTTAAATTGAATATACTTCTGGTCTATCCTCAGTACCCGGATACCTTCTGGAGCTTCAGGCATGCTCTGAGAATAATCGCTAAGCAGGCTACTTTCCCGCCCCTGGGTCTATTGACTGTGGCAGCTATGCTTCCCCGGGAGTGGGACAAGAAACTGGTGGATATGAATGCAGCTACCCTGACCGATAAGGACATCAGGTGGGCTGACTATGTATTCATCAGCGCCATGATAGTGCAAAAAGCCTCGGCCGAGGAAGTTATCAGAAGATGTAAAAAGCTCGAGGTAAAAACAGTTGCCGGTGGCCCGCTGTTCACCTCAGAGTATGAGGAGTTCGACGATATTGACCACCTAGTGCTCAATGAGGCCGAGACCACATTGCCACCCTTCCTGGAAGACCTGACTAAAGGCTGCGCCAAACGTATCTACACATCCAGTGAAAGACCCGATATCAGCAAAACCCCTGTACCCCAGTGGTCACTATTAAATACGAAGAAATATACCACTATGAGCATCCAGTACTCTCGGGGATGCCCCTTCGATTGCGAATTCTGCGATATCATCGTATTGAATGGTAACAGGCCCCGAACCAAGACCCGGGACCAACTCCTGGCGGAGCTCGACGCCCTGTACCGCCGCGGCTGGCGGGAGACCGTGTTCCTGGTGGATGATAACTTCATCGGCAACAAGAGGAAACTCAAGGAGGAGATCCTGCCGGCCATGATTAAATGGCAGGAGGATAAAAAATTCCCCTTCGGATTCCTTACGGAAGCCTCCATAAATCTGGCCGATGATGAAGAGCTAATGCAGTTGATGATTGCGGCCGGATTCGATACTGTATTCATCGGGATTGAAAGCCCTAATGAAGAGAGTCTGGTTGAATGTAACAAGAATCAGAATATAAACCGCGACCTCATTGCTTCGGTTAAGAAGATTCAAAATTACGGCATGCAGGTGCACGGAGGCTTCATCCTGGGATTCGACAGCGACCCAGACTCTATTTTCAAGAGCCAGCTCAACTTCATCCAGAAGAGCGGAATCGTCACCGCCATGGTCGGTTTGCTGAACGCACCGCGCGGCACCAGGTTATACCAGCGCTTAAAGAAGGAGAACCGTTTACTGGAGGACGTTTCCGGCGACAATACCGATGGCTCCATGAATTTCGTCCCCAAAATGGGTCGCGAAAAACTCATCAATGGCTACAGGCACGTACTGACCACTATCTATTCATCCAAGCAGTATTACAAAAGGGTAAAGATATTTCTTAAGGAGTACAAGCCGCGGAAAAGAAAAGGTCTCCCCCAGTTGCGGTTCTGGCATATCAGGGCACTCATCAGGTCCATGTGGGTTCTGGGCGTTTGGGATAGAGACAGATGGTATTTCTGGAGATTCTACATTTCGACCCTGCTCAAGCGTCCGCGCTCATTTCCGATGTCTATGGCTCTCGCTGTATATGGATTCCATTTCAGGACGGTTGTCCGCAAGTACACTAAAACGCCGATACGGGATATTAAGGCCTAGAGTTACCTCAAATTGAAAAGCTTACGCCCAGATTTAAGCGTTGCCGTCCTCGCCGCTCTTAACAAAATTCATTGGCCTCCACTAAGTTCAATATAGTAGTCCTATTGAATCTTCCACCTCAAAGAATAATGGAAGACCTCAGAGATTTAGGAGAACAGTTGAACCGTGTAGGGAAAAGGGTTGGGGATGGTGTCAGGAATCTTGATATTAAAATTGACAAGCTGATGAAGCTGCCTGACCTGTTCGAGTTAGAGAACCTTACCAAGACCATGGTATGGGCCATGGACTTAGACGACAAGGACCTCTGGCTCAGCATATGGAGCGACGATATTCAGTACGCAGTCCCGCAGCATAACATAGTTATTAAAGGTAAAAAAGAGCTCAAAGAGTTTGGAGACAGGTCCATTTTCAACAGGGAAAAGAAAAGGTTCAGCACCTTGACGAACACTATGATAGAGATCAAGGGAGATACGGCGACAGGCAAGGACTACTTCACACATTATGGATATGCCGTAAATCCCCAGACAGGAGAGGTCTCGGAGGAGCGTACTGTCTCCGAGGGCATGCATTATTACAAATTCCGCAAAGACGACGGCGTCTGGAAAATCGCAAAGTTCGAGGTTTACGTACACCGCAGAGAGGAAGCCGGAACGCAGAAATAACAGATGAGCAAGAAAATTAAACAGCAGCTTGAACCCCTGTTTTCTCCTAAGTCAGTGGCCCTTGTGGGCATCTCCAAGACAGCGACCAATGTAGCGTATATGTTCCTGAAAAATCTTCTGGACGCAGGTTTCACCAGTGTCTACCCCGTAACCCCCAGAGGTGGTGAGCTGCTGGGTGTAAAAGTTTATCACAGTATAAAGGATCTCCCTGGCGAGATAGACCTGGCCCTGGTAACTGTGCCGCGCAGTGCAGTACTCGGGGTGGCCAGAGAATGCGCCGCTAAAGGAATAAAGGGGATGGTACTCTATACGGGCGGATTCGGCGAAAGCGGCCCGGAGGGCAGAAAATTTGAGCAGGAGATGGTCAAAATCGCCCGCAAGGGAGGCACGCGGGTTGTCGGGCCGAACTGCGTGGGCACCTATAACCCGTCAGCCAGGCTCATTCCCCAGGCTATCCTCCCCAAAGAAAGCGGCCCTGTGGGTGTGATCTCGCACAGCGGCTTTTTGTTCTACTACCTGCTCATGTCCATCAATGACGCAGGGCTCAAGCCCAGCAAAGGGGTGAGCTGCGGAAGCGACTGCGACCTCACCTGCGTGGATTTCTTGGAATATCTGGGAAACGACCCCGGGACTAAGATAATAGTGGCCTATCTGGAGGGAATAAGGGATGGCGAGAGGTTGATGCGGGTTGCCCGCGAAGTTTCGCCCAGGAAACCCATCATCGTGCTGAAAGGCGGCAACACCGATGCCGGTAGAAGGGCATCGGCTTCTCATACCGGCACGCTCGCAGTGCCTACCGCTATCTGGAAAGCGCTCTGCAGCCAGGCTGGCATAGTCTCCGTAGATAGCTTCGAACAAATGATGGACACCCTGGTAGCGCTTCACCACCTGCCCAGACCAAAGGGGAGAAGAGTGGGCATCATCACAACACCCGGCGGGCTTGCAGTTACCTCCACTGATGCCTGCAACGAGCTGGGGCTGGAGATACCGCAGCTTTCAGCAAAAACTCAGAAGGAACTGGCCGCCGCAATTGCTGAAAGCGTGGGAACGAGCGTAACCAACCCGGTCGATTTGGGCCTGCTAGCGGCTCTTTCTCCCGATACCTATATCAAAAATGCTATCCGAATCGTGGCCAAAGACCCGAACATCGATATGATTCTCACAGCCTTTACGGGGCCTCCGTTTGACGATGATGTCAGGGATAGAAAAGTCGCCGACATACTGCTCAAAGCCATAGCGGACGGAGGCAAACCTACGGTGATCTGCGGCGCAACGCCGCAGGGATGGCCCAGGGGTGAACTCAGGTTCCTGGCTCAAAGCAACGTTCCGGTTTACCCCGAGCCCAAGAGAGCAGCTTACGCGCTGGCTAAGCTTACGCAGTACAGTGAGTTCCTGAAGTCTGCCCGAGCTTAGACAGCGACCTTCCACAAACTCAGTTTGTACCTTGGAACCTTATCTTATACAATGACAATATAATTAGCTATTTAAGCAGCTTTCGAGACATTCACCAAAAATGACTTTGCGATAATAGCTCGGAGCCAGTCGTGACAGTATCAGTTGTTAAATTCGACGGCACTTTTGAATCCATCGGCCACGCTATCGACCTGTGTGGAGGATTCGATAAGCTTAACAGGAACGACCGTGTCCTGATAAAGCCGAATATTACCTTCAGCGGCTGGATGCCCATCCCGCCCTACGGCATGGTGACTACCTCAAAGGTGGTGGAAGGCATCCTTCTGAAGCTGAGGGAGCATGGATGCAACAGCATTTCTATCGGTGAAGGCAGCATAACCGGTGTGATGGGCTCTAATACCAGAAGAGGCTACAAATACACAGGCATTGACAGAATAGCCCGAAGATATGGCGCCAGGCTAATCGACCTCAACGAAGGGCCTTTTGAAAGGAAAGATTTAGGTGGTATAAAGGTCGGCATCGCGAAGCAAGCGCTGGAGGCCGACTTCCTGATCAACGTGCCGGTGTTGAAGACCCACCTTCAGGTGAAAGCATCCCTGGGTCTCAAGAACCTGAAAGGATGCCTTGATACAGCTTCCAGAAAAACTTTTCACATGAAGGGATTAGAGCACCTGATATGTCTGCTGAATCAGCTCCTGAAATGTGACCTGACGATAATAGACGGCATCTATATGCTGGAAAAGGGGCCTGACGCAATGGTGGGCATACCGCATCGCAAGAATCTGATAATAGCCAGCCGCGACGCATTCGCCTGTGACTGCGTGGGAGCGGCAATCCTGGGGTTCGAGCCTTCGCAAATCGGCTACCTAAAAGAATACGCCGAAATCCATAACAGACCTATAGATATAAGCGCGTTTCAAATCGCTGGAGAGCGCATAGAGCCCCTGAAAGAGAAGCCGGAGTGGGAACTTGACCCGGAGAAAGAGCTGGTTGAGCTTGCCGGGATAACCGGCCTGTCATTTCCCCATCCCGGACCACACATTTGCTCCGGCTGCTATGCCAACCTTGTCTACTCTGTAGGAATATTCAGCAAAGTCAATCCCAATCTTAACTTCGGCGACACGCATATTTACTGCGGGAAAAAAGAGGCTCACAACGGGCCAGGGCAGAGGATAATCCTCTATGGCAACTGCGCCATAAAAAGCAATGGCAAGGAGAAGTCTGCTCCCAGCATCCCCGGCTGCCCTCCCCAGACCATGGATACACTGCTCTTCCTGATGAAAACGCTTCTCTCGAGGCCAAGGATGCTCAAGATGCTGGCGCTGGGAAGTCCCAAGCTAATTGCTTTGAGAGCAGGCATATATTCGGGCAACCTGCCTAAATGGGAACGCTGCCGTCCGCCGGATTTCGACAGAAGTCACTTCCGTCCCTCGCTGTGGCAGGAAGCTTCAAGAGCATTGCTCAGAGGGCGGAAGTAAGTTTTTCCCAGAACATGTTGACGAACACGCTGGTTTACTTTAATCGCTTTACCTGCTAAAATAGCACACTGGTTATATACGAGAATAGAGACCGCAGCGACGGCAGGGGGAAATATATCCTGTTCAATCATTTATCAAGGAGAGCTGCCAGTGACTAGCAAAATAATCGATAGCGTACTGAAGAACGGGAGAACCGTACTGACCGAGGTGGAGTCGAAACAGCTTGTGGCTGAAGCCGGCATACCGGTTATCGAGACAAAGCTGGCCAAAACTAAGGCCGAGGCTATCTCGATCAGCAAGAAGCTGGGCTTCCCGGTGGTGCTGAAAATAGTGTCTCCCGATATTATCCATAAGAGCGATATCGGCGGCGTGAAATTGGGGCTGTCAAACGCCACCCAGGTGGGCAAGGCCTACACGGAGATTATGGCAGCAGCGAAAAAGGCAAACAAAAAGGCCGATATCCAGGGCATCTCCGTGCAGAAAATGGCCAGGCCCGGGGTCGAGGTTATCATAGGCATGTCCAAGGATGCTCAGTTCGGCCCAGTGCTGATGTTTGGCCTTGGTGGTGTATTCGTCGAAGTATTGAAGGATGTCGCCTTCAGAATTGTGCCCCTGAACAGAAGAGATGCCAGCCAGATGATTCGGGAGATAAAAGGCTATCCCCTGCTCGAAGGCTACCGCGGGCAGGAGCCAGCGAATATCACTGTGCTCGAAGACCTGCTGCTGAAGCTTTCCGATTTCGTGGACAAAAACCCCGAAATCAAAGAGATGGACCTCAACCCCATCTTCGCCTATAAGGACCGCGCCTTAGCTGTGGACGCGAGAGTAATACTCGAATCCTGAGCATGAGAAAATTGGCAGAAAGCGTAACAAAGAAGCTGGATAGAGTATTCAACCCCCGCTCTGTAGCAGTAGTCGGCGACAAGCAGGCACTGGGCTATATGTGGCTGAGGAGTTTGAGCCATTTTCGGGGAAAGGTTTATTCGGTGCAAATAGACCCCAACGAACTGCCGGGGATAGCACAGCTTGGCGT
>DAOUMT010000309.1:0-5316 GCA_034409195.1 Dehalococcoidia bacterium | reverse complement strand
CCTGTGCACCGGCAGCCGCTTCTTCTGGCACGATGTTGACCAGTCTAAAGAAGCAATAGTCAGCCTCGCCGAACGCTACCTGAAAATCACATGCCCGCGCACTTACAGACCAGGCAAGGCTGCCCAGCGCTACAGCTATCTGGGCGACTTTATCCGCGAGTGGAAAGCGCAGGGGGTTATTCTGTATACAATCAGATTCTGCGATACATATCAGTTGGATGCACCCGAGATGAAGGACTATATACAGAGCCTGGGTCTACCCGTGCTCCTCCTTGAGGATACCTATATCACATCTCCTCTGGGGCAGTGGAAGACCAGGATCGAAGCCTTTCTGGAAACTATTGAGGCGCGGAGGGAATAAAGCATGGCAGAAGAGACTAAAACAGAACCAAAGCAGAAAACAAGCTCTGCTAAATCCACAGAGTCAGCAGGTAAAATACGCCAAATAGTTAAACGCATGTATAAAAAGGCACAACAGGCTAAGGAAGAGAACCGCAAAATAGCCTACTGCATGGTCATGTGCAACTATGAGGAAATCCTGGAGGCTATGGACGTGGTGCAGGTCTATACCGAGAACTACGCCGGGCTCTGCGCTGTCAAAAGAGAAGCCGAACAATATATGAAGAAGGCGCAGGCTGCGGGATACTCAGATGTCCTCTGCGGCTACGCTCAGGTAGGTATAGGCTTCGACGCCTGGCGGCACGAAATAGGAGGTATGCCTCCGGATGCACCTGACGGAGGTATGCCGGAACCGGATATGCTCCTCGGATGCAGTATGGGCTGCGACCCCCGCTGGAAATGGTATCAGGCACTGGGACGCTATAAGGACACTCCAATCTATAATATGGAAGTACTCATGCCTCCCAGCGATGCCGATTTCGATGCCATCAGAGCCTACTACGTTCGTTACATGGCCGAGGAGCTCAGAGGTTTAATAGCATTTCTGGAGAAACTTACCGGTAAGAAGATGGACTACGACCGCCTGATGTCGATTGTAAAACAGGTAGAGGAAACCAGGCAGTGGTGGCGCAAGGCGTATGAACTCAGAAAGGCTATCCCCTGCCCGATGTCGACCCAGGACCACTTTGTCATTTTTGTACCCCACCACATGCTGCTCACCGACCCCATGACCCTGGACTTTTACAAAAGCCTGTACCAGGAGCTGAAGGAGAGGGTAGATAATAAAATAGGCGTTATCGAGGATGAGAAGTACCGCCTGCTCTGGGGAGTAGGGATACCTCCCTGGCACAGCATGTACATACTCGATTATTTCCAGAGCTTCGGCGCAGTCTTTGCCGCCGAGACAGCCTACATGATACCGGAGCCCTTCGAGATGCCATCCGACATTACCGATCCCGTAGAGCTAATCGCACTGCGCGCCTTCGAACGAAACAGTGCGATGCAGCAAAGGGGCAAGGAGGCCGGCGGCGTTCCACCACTGGCCCAGGCGCATCTGGAACGGATAAGGGATTTCACCATTGACGGTGTAGTTATGCATATCACACGCTCCTGCAGGGCATCCACCATGGGACAGATTCTCGTCAGACAGGTTATTCGCGATTATTATCCCGGAATACCTGTGATGTTCATGGAAAGCGACATCGTTGACCTCGAAACTTACTCAGAAGCGGAGACCAAGAACCAGATAGATACTTTCATGGAGATGGTGGACGTATACAGAAAATCGCATAGATAGCAGAGGAGGCGCCAATGCCGAAGAAGCCGCTGCAAGGTATCAGGGTGCTCGACTGGACAGCCTGGCAGGCAGGCCCCATCGCTGCCGCTCTGCTAGCGGACATGGGCGCTGAAGTAATCAAGATAGAGCCGCCCGAGGGCGAGCCCGGACGCGGCATGCTGAAGATGTACGGGGCTGAACTGCCCCTGAACTTCTATTACCAGAACCAGAATAGGGGCAAGAAAGGCATCGTGCTGAACTTGGCGACGAAGAAAGGCAAGGAAGTCCTCTATGAGCTGGTAAAGAAATCCGACGTCTTCGTAACCAACTTCCGCGAAAGCGTGACCAAAAGACTGAAGGTTGACTACAACACCTTAAAAAAATATAACCCCAAACTAATCTATTGTCTAAGCTCAGGCCTCGGACCTAAGGGGCCTGAAACCGATAGAATGTTTGCCGACTTCGCCGGTCAGGCAAGAGGCGGCTTGCTGAGCATCACTCAATCTGAAGATGATGTGCCGACATTTATTGGAGCCGGCTTCGCCGACGAGGTGGGCGGATTATTAGCAGCATACGGAGTGATACTAGCTCTCTTTGCCCGAGAACGATATGGGATTGGGCAAAGGGTGGATGCCTCCCTGCTGGGCGGGCAGATCGAGATAGGACGTCTCCAGTTGCAGATGTACTTTATGATGGGCATACTGCCTCCGACCTCGGTAATGAAAGCTATCAGAAACCCGCTTTATTATGTCTACCAGGACTGCGACGGTAAATGGTTCGTTCTCGCCGCATTGCAGGCAGATAGGTTCTGGTCTGATTTCTGCAAGGTATTCTACATCGAAGAGCTGGAGAAGGACCCCAAGTATTGTAACCAGGTGTGCAGAGGCCAGAACTTTGATGAGCTCAAACCAAGACTGTTCGAGATTACACGCAGCAAACCGAGGAGCTACTGGCTGCAGAGGCTCGACAAGGCTGGAATACCCTGTGCGCCTGTTAACGATTACTCCGATGTGGAGAATGACCCCCAGGTGATAGCTAATGAATATGTCGTGGAAATAGAGGATGCTATCCATGGAAAGGTCAAGGTGCCGGGCATCCCTGTGAAATTGAGTAAGACGCCAGGCAAGGTAGAGAAGCTGGCCCCGGAGCTCGGCCAGCATACGGAAGAGGTGTTAATGGAAATACTCGGCTATACCTGGGACGACCTGGCGAAATTGAGAGAAGCAGGAGTTTACTGATGACAAAGAGGATTCTTGCCGAGGGCAACGAGGCCGTAGGTTGGGGAGCGCTGAGCGCAGGATGTAAATGCTTTTTTGGCTACCCCATCACGCCGCAAAACGAAGTCATGGAGCTGCTTGCGAAGGAACTGCCTGAGCGGGGCGGCGTGTTCGTTCAGTCTCAATGCGAGACCGGCGCGATAAATATGCTTTATGGGGCTGCCGCAGGCGGCGTCAGAGCGATGACCTCAACTGCCAGCCCGGGATGGGCGCTGATGCAGGAGGGCGTGTCCGACATGGCAGCCGCTAACCTGCCGGGTGTTATCGTGGTAGTGCAAAGGATCGGGCCCGGTGTTCAAAGGGTAGAACACGCCCAGATGGACTACAACAGCGTCACCAAAGGTGGGGTCGGCGGCTATAAGACCATTGTTCTGGCCCCGTCTTCAGTGCAGGAGACTCACGACTTTATGCAGTTAGCCTTCCACCTGGCCGACAAGTACCGCCACCCGGTGATAGTGCTGAGCGAAGGAATCCTGGGCCACATAATTGAGCCGCTGGAGATTAAAACCATAGATTTCGAGCCGCTTCCGGAAAAGGACTGGGCGGTGGCAGGTCACGGCCCTCACAAAGACGGGAAGTTTCGCGAGCTTGGCCCCAGCTATCATCCTCTATACGACGGGACTTATCTGAATTACCTGAATGCATACAGAGAGAAATACAAGGCCATGCAGTCTGAGCTGAGGTACGAGGAATATAAGACGCGGGGAGCTAAGGTTATCCTGGTAGCTTATGGATATTGTGCCCGGGTAGCGAAGGAAGCAGTGGATATGGCCCGTGCTGAAGGGCTCAAGGCAGGGCTGCTGCGCCCCATAACGCTCTGGCCGTTTCCGACTCAGCCGCTCCGCGATAAAGCGGGCAGAGGACGCAAATTCATCGCAGTAGAAGACAGCCTGGGGCAGATGGTCGACGACGTTAAAGCGGCTGTCGAAGGTAAATCAGAGGTGTGCCTGGCAGACGTGACCTTCCGCCATATGCCTTCCGAAGAGGGCATGATACTCCCGGGCAGGTTATTGCAGGAGATAAGGAGACTGATATGAGTGAGATAACAAAGAATATTACCAGGGAAGTAGTCGTTGAAAAACCCTTGCTGCTGCGGGGCGAGGAGTGGATGGATATTCTGTGGGACCTATTCTGTCCCGGCTGCCAGATACCCCTTGTAGGCCGCCTTATCGCCGAGTCCCTGGAAGAGTTGGGCGTGGGGAGCAATGCCATTATGGTAGGCTGTGTCGGCTGCACGGGCATTTTGATAGCAAGCCTAACCATGGATAGAGTGAGCCCGGCTCACGGCAGGGGGCCTGATGTGGCCACCGCACTGAAGCGTGTTCACCCGGATACTATCGTGTACACCGTGCAGGGCGACGGAGACTGTATCGCTATCGGCGCTGGTCCCCTCATCGGAGCCATGACCCGTGCCGAGAAGATTACGGTAATCATGGTGAATAACACCAACTACGGCACCACCGGCGGCCAGCTTGCACCTACGACACTCATAGGGCAGGTAACCAGTACCACTCCAAAGGGGAGAAACCCTGCTCTCGAAGGCTATCCCGTGCACACCGCCGAGCTGGCGGCTACATTCAAAGGGACCGCCTACAGCGCCCGCGGGTCACTGCATACGCCGGCCGAATATCAGCGCACAAAAAAATATATCAAGACTGCTTTCCAGAGGCAAATAGAGGGGGTGGGCTTTAGCTTCGTTGAGGTTATCACCGCCTGTGCCGTCAACTGGCACATGACTCCGGTGAAGGCTCTGGAATGGATAGGGGAAAAGGTAGTCCCTGAATTTCCTCTGGGCGAGTTCAAAAACGTTACTCATATCAAATAGTAAGGAAAGTAAGAAGTTCTCCCTCCCCTTGAGGGAGGGAGTCAGATTGAGGGAGGGAGTCAGAGGGAGGGGGAAAGGGTTTTCACCCTCACCCAACCTCTCCCGTCAAAGGGAGAGGAATCTTTAAGGAGCAAAAGTATTTCAATAATCGAACTTGAGGTAAATATTATGGCAGTGAAAAGTAGCAATCAGACCAAAAATTCCAGGGGCGAACTGATTATAGCAGGTCTCGGGGGTATGGGCGTTCTCTCAGCGGGGCAGGTCTTATTAGAGGCAGCCTTCCAGCAGTTCAAGTATGTTTCTTATACCCCGACATATGGTTTCGCCAAACGGGGCGGACTCTGCCAGTGCACGGTTATTTTCTCTGATAAAGAGATTACCTCTCCACTCGTAGAACAGGTACAGACAGTGATGTTCCTCGACAGCTCCCAGTTTGGCACCTTTGAACCCAGGGTACGGCCCGGAGGAGTCGTTATTGCCGAGAAGGCCAGCATGTACGCCGAGAGGGAACGGAAAGATTACAAGCTGTATGAACTTCC
>DAOUMT010000308.1:0-1923 GCA_034409195.1 Dehalococcoidia bacterium | reverse complement strand
GCGTATACCGGAATACGTGGCAACGGCGTTTAGATATGCCAATTCAGGTCGTAATCGTCCCGTGCTGCTCGATTTTCCGGATGACATCCTGGTAGCCAAGGTCGATGAGAGGGAAGCCCAGATAGTCCCTCGCGATACGAAGATGTCGCCGCCCCATGGAGACCCTGAGGCGATTAAAACAGCTATAAAATTGCTGCTGGATGCTGAGAGGCCAGGGATTATAGTCGGGAGCGGAATCCTCTGGTCAGGCGCTTCTGAGGAACTGATGCGGTTTGCCGAACTCTTGAGAATACCGGTATGCTATACGCTTAGCGGGAAAGGTAGCATACCTGACGACCATCCTCTTTGCGGAGGCATGGTGGCCTACAACTGGGGGAGCATAGCAGGAGCCGATGTGCTCCTTGCAATCGGCGTTAGGTTTGAGGAGGGATTGGGCTATGGCCGTGGCACCTTCTATGCACCCGACGTGAAGGTGATTTCTGTGGATATCGAGCCCACTGAGATCGGCAGAAATAGACCGGTGAACCTCGGGATATGGGGAGATGCAAGGGTCATCCTGACTCAGCTGATTGAGGAAGCGGAAGATACTCTCGGTCGCTCGAGGAAGAAACGTAGGGAAACAGACTGGGTGAAAAGCGCCAGGAACAGCCCAACATTCATTCACGAGATTTTGTGCTCGGACGCATCAAACTCGAATAAGCCCATAGACCCCAGGAGACTTGCCAAAGAAGCATGCGATTTTGCAGGCAAGAACTCATACATTATTGTCGATGGCGGAGATATACTGGCTCATACTGTCTCTCTATACAACTCGACCTTCCCGGGTAGTTTCATGATGGGCATCGGCGGCTCGCTCGGACTGCTGGGCGGAAGCATTCCCTTTGCCATAGGCGTTAAGACGGCAAAGCCGGACAAAGGAGTAGTAGTTGTCACAGGTGATGGCTCTTTCTTATTCCATGGGAGCGATATCGATACGGCTGTCAGGTATGACAAGAGAATTATGGTTGTGATTAGCAATGATTGCCAATGGGGCATGGTGAGACACGGTCAACAATTCCTCAAGTGGCGTGATGTTTGCACCAAATTGAACGAAAATGTTAGATATGACAAATATGCAGAGAGTTTGGGGGCCTACGGAGAGCTTGTTACCGAACCTGAAGAAATTAAACCTGCGCTAAAGAGAGCCCTTAAATCGGGATTGCCCGCTGTACTCGATGTGAGAACAGACCCTTCGGTCATGAGCTTTGCGACCTATTCGGTTAAGAAAGAAAAGGCCAAACAGCTTGAATCGCTGTAAAATTGAGTTGGCGCAGGGATCCCGGCGGCCACTTGTACGTGAAACTTTGAGTAAATAGTTGCGTATTGCAGTTCGGCTGCCGATATTTTCTATGGGCTTACTTCTGGTGGTTAGGGAATATCCAGCGGTCTCCGAGGAAAAGAGGTAACTCTATCGCGCAGACAGGACCCACTTCTATCTCCCAATTCGTTGCTGCAGCAAATTCGTCAGCTAACGGGGCTGTCCAGCCAGGCACTATCATTCGACGGTGTTTGACTTTGCTTTCTAGACCGCTTGTCTTTAAAATCTGTGCAAGCCGCATCGGCGTGAAATCTCCATAAACCATGGCCATATCAACGGTGTTTCCCATACAGTCAACCAGAAGAAAGTAGGCGGGTGTAACTCCGAGTGCCCATATCGTGGCCAGCACCTCGAAGGTTAGCTGATTATTTCCACTGACAATAACCAGAGAGCTTTCATCGGGTTCGTTTATAGGGAAAAGACCTGCTTCCATGGGCTGGGGTACGGTCAATAACGGGACCGAAGGAAGGTATTTCTTGGCTTCCAGCACGAGTTTAAAAGAGTGCACTTGCCTGGCAGTGAGAAAGGCGTAATCTTCCATGCTACTTTTCCCCGCTGCCCAACAA
>DAOUMT010000307.1:0-9410 GCA_034409195.1 Dehalococcoidia bacterium | reverse complement strand
CATCGGCGCCACGCCCACCATACGCGTTGCGGAAGCCGCTCTGCAGATTCGGGGTGATGCCGGCGAGCATCAGGTGACCAAAGATGTTAGGACTGCCATGGCCACCGCACTCGGAGGCCCCAACTGGACTGTTATCCCTCTGCTCAAGAGGTCGTTATAGGAGGCGTATTGATGGCGAAGAAAAAAGTTAAGGAAACTCCCGAAAAAACCTCTAAAGAGGAACCGGAATATATTCGATTAAAGTTCAACCAGCCCAGGCGTTACGATTGGTCGACAGGCAAATACCTGGGGCACTTTTACGCTGAGGCAAAGGAGAACAAAAAGATCGTGGGCAACCGCTGCCCGAAATGCAAAGAGATATGGTTGCCCCCGACCCCGGTTTGCCCCAAGTGCAAAGTTGATATGGGCTGGGACTGGGCGGAACTGCCCCAAACAGGCACAGTATTTCAGTATACCTATCTCGTCTTCCCTCTCTGGGACCCGCATTACGGCGAGAGGTGGGCCAATCCATATGCCAGCGCCATTATTGAGCTGGATAACGGATTCTTTTACAGACACTTCCTCGAGGAGCAAGATAAAGAGAAACTGAAAGAGGGAATGCGAGTAAAAGCCGTGTGGGAAGAGGATTACAACGAGCGCGGGCAGGGACCTGGCGACATCCTGTACTTCAAAGAGATAGGCAAGAAATAGGAGGTAACAGAAATGGCGACAGTTACTGAGAAGATGGAAGGAAAGGATGTCTGGATTTATCACGGCCAGGTATATATCCCGAATACGTATTCAGCCGGCGCTGTGGGGAGTCAATTCCTCATCGCACTGAGAGATAAGAAAAAGATTATGGGCACCAGATGCCCCACTTGCAATCGTGTTTACGTGCCGGCCAGGTCAGTCTGCAAAGATTGCTACGGGCAGTTGGATGAATGGGTTGAGGTAAGCAACAAAGGGACCTTACTCACCTACACCGTTTGCCACCAATCGAATCCCGTGCAGCCAGTCGAACCGCCTATTGTTTATGGAATAATTCAGCTTGACGGCGCTGATAATGGCATGGTGCACATGCTGGGCGAGGTCGACCTTGAGCAACTGAGGGTAGGAATGAGGGTTGAAGCAGTTTTTAAAGAGAAGCGAGAGGCCAGCATTCTTGATATTAAATACTTTAAACCGCTTGCTTAATGCAGGCAAAAGCTTTCTGCCAGAGCACGCAAGATGACTGGCAGCCAAGTTAATTGAGGGGAAATGGCAAAGAATTACGATGTGATTGTAGTGGGCGCCGGACTTGGGGGCGTTGTTTGTGGCGCCCTGTTAGCCAAGCAGGGACTCCAAACCCTGATACTTGACAAGAACACCCGCCCTGGCGGGAAGCAGATGGGCTTCTCGGTAAAAGGTTTCAAGTTCGAGATGTGGCCCACCTATGGAATCCCCATCGAGCTAGGGCCATTCGTTGATGCATTCAAAGCGCTGGGCATCGAATCTAAACTGGACGTGATACCGAAGAACACCGCGTTGATGTATCTGCGTCCGAACGGGAAGTGGATAACCACTGTTACCGGGGGGCGTCAGGAAACAGACCCTACGGAGAATATGTTCAATTCCTGGAATTTGAAACCCAAAGAGCGCGAGGTAGCCCTGCAGGTGCTGGCCGAAGCGGCCGTATTAACTCCTGAGCAACTGGATGCGCTCGACGATGTCAGTGTCAAACAATGGGTGGCACAGAGAGGAGAAATCCCCAAACCTCTATTCGGTTTCTTCGCTGTGCACTCCAATCTTATGGCCACCGGCCTCTATGAACTTGTCGCCATGTCCGAGATATCGAGGATTATGCAGATCTTCGGCTCCAGCACAACAGGCTTTCCCAGGGGCGGCTATTCACGAGTGGTCGACGACATACTCAATGTGTTCAAGGCTAATGGCGGTACTCTCAGACTCAACACAAGGGTAGAGAAAATCCTTGTTGAGGATGGCCGCGTCACAGGCGTTGCTACCAAAGACAGGGTCTACAAATCACGCATCGTCGTGAGCAATGCCGGCCTCCAGCCTACAGTACTGAAGCTGGTCGGTGAGGAGCATTTTGATAAGGGCTATGTGGGCTATGTAAAGGACATCGTTCCCAGCCTGGGATTTTGCAATCAACGTTACATATTCAGCAAGCCAGTAATGAAGTATGGCATGTTTCTGGGAACGTCTGAGGACAGTTATATCGACGTAGAGCGCCTTGCCGAGATGAAAAAAGGCAAAATACCCGAGGTTCTATCTGTATATGGGGTTTGCCCGGCCGTCTTTGACCCCGGTATGGCTCCTAAGGGCAAGCAGATGCTGCTCATCGGTGCCTGGTGTTCACCTGACCCTGATGCCAAAGAGATAAGGGCAGTGCAGAAGAAGGTTGATGAGTTATTCGAAGAAATGTTTCCCGAAGCGGTTCCCTACATCGAATCCAAAGAAGGATATGTGGGTCCAGCCCAGGTATCGAAGTTGAGCAGGGACAGCGTGTTGCCCGGACTGGGAGGCGAGGCTGTAGGCTTAGCAGTGACAGTGGGCTATTGTGGAAAACACAAGCCTTCTCCCAAATCGCCACTGCCAGGTCTCTTCTTCGTGGGCCACGATGCCGGTGGGGGAGCCTTCATTGGCACCCACCAGGCCGTAAGCTCAGGTTTGCGCGTGGCCCCATTGGTACATCATTACTACATGGAGAAAAAAGCGGTACTACGGCCATGAATCAGCGCGACATGATTTAAAGCGAATTGAGGCGGAAATGTCGAAGAATTACGATGTGATTGTGGTAGGAGCAGGCCCAGGCGGAGTGGCCTGCGGAGCCCTGCTGGCCAAATGGGGTCTCAAAACCCTGTTGTTGGACAAGAACTCTCGAATTGGTGGCAAGGCGATGACCGTTTCCAAGAACGGATTTCGCTACGAGTACTGGCCTATAGCGGCATGCCCGGCCACTAACACGCAAATCCACTGGTTGCTCAAGACACTGGGGCTTGAAAAAGATGTGGAGCTTATAGCTCCTGACCCCCTGGGCATTATGCACTACGAAACGCCATCCGGAAAGATAAAGACAATGATAATGCCCGGCGGCGGGAAAGCCATGGACCCTCAGGAGGCATTCAACCTCCTCGGCATCAAGGATGCAGATATGCCGGAGATAATGCGGCTTTTCACGGATATGCTGGGTATGTCGCGCCATGACCAGAACCTGCTGGACGATGTCAGCGTCCTGCAATTCCTCGACCGCTACCAGATACCGAAGTCTATGTATTCTCTGCTCGCCACGCTGCAAAGCGAAGGGACACTCGAAGTGCCTGGAGATATCGCTTGTGCCTCGGAGTTTGTAAAAGTATTCCAGCAGAATAACACCTATGGCGGTGGGCTCTACCCTGCTGGTGGCTTCGGCAATCTGTACGAGGCCATAGCTGATTCGGCACGGACAAACGGCGCAGATATTATTCTGCGAACAAGGGTTGAGCGGATTTCAGTTGAGGATGGACGGGTTAGAGGCGTACTCACCAACAAAGGAGCTTTCCGGGCGCCCATCGTGGTCAGCAATGCCGGTATCCAGCCCACAGTGCTCAAACTGGTAGGCGAGGAGCATTTCGATAAGAGCTATGTGAATTACGTAAGGGATTTGATTCCCAGCTTCGGTTTCGCCGGGGCACGGTATTTCCTTAGTAAACCAGTGTTGAAACATCCACTTTACGTGTATTTCGCTGACGATACCGTATCCACTATGGAGAAACACCTGAAAGCAGAGGCGGGCCAAATGCCCGAGCGAATCTATGTCTTTATGTCAACCAACTCACTTTATCCGGGCATGGCGCCTAAGGGCAAGCAGCTTATCTATACCGGCATCACATGCCCGGCTGACCCGAAGACAAACATTAAGCCCTGGTTGGACAAAGTGGAGGCGGAGATTGCCAGACTGTGGCCCGATGTCTTTAAGTACATCGAGGAGAAAGAGTACTACGGCTCGGCACAAATATCCCGCTTATCGAGGGACTCGGTAGTTCCGGGCGCGGGTGGAGAATGCATCGGCCTGGGACAGATAGTAGGACAGTGTGGCAACCTGAAACCATCCCCTAAAGCCCCGGTGGGAGGGCTCTTCTACGTTGGCGCAGATGCAGGCAGCTCGGGTTTCGGCAATCATATGTGTGTGGAGTCCGGCGTCAATGTAGCCAAACTTATACATGATTACTGGACTACGCACCGTGTGCCGAATTGAGCATAATATGCCAGCAAAACAAACAATCTTTTAATGACTGTATTTGACCCTGGAGGCCACAAATGGAATTTGCACTGACACCGGAGCAGGAACAATTTGTAAAAGACTTTCAGAGCTATTTGAGAACTCATATGACCGACGAGTTGAAGGCGGACCTGGATAAGGAGATCTCTTATGCCGAATCTCCAATTTGCCGCAAGTTCATCCGCCAGATGGGGCAGGATGGCTGGCTTGGCGTAGGCTGGCCCAAAGAATTCGGAGGACAGGGGCGCTCTCCTATAGAGCAGCACCTCTTTTATGAGATTGCCCATTATGAAGGGGCGCCTCTTCCGGTGCTCCCCCTGAACACCGTTGGCCCTGCTCTGATGAGGTTCGGCAGCGAGGAGCAAAAAAAGGAGTTCCTCCCCCCTATATTGAGGGGCGAATTGGAGATATCTATAGGCTATACGGAATCCGATGCAGGCACTGACCTGGCGTCTCTCAAGACCAGCGCCGTAAAAGACGGCGACTACTATATTATCAACGGCGCTAAGGTTTTCACCAGCCTGGCACACACCAGCGACTATATCTGGCTTGCTGCCAGAACCGACCCCAATGCCCCTAAAAAACACCATGCAATATCAGTCTTCCTGATCCCCATGAATACCCCGGGCATAACCATAAAGCCGCTCTACACTATGCCCGGCGAGCGAAGCAACTACACCTTCTATGATAATGTGAGAGTCCACAAATCCTGCCTGGTGGGAGAGGAGAATAGAGGCTGGTCATACATAACTACCCAACTCGACTTCGAGCGCATTATGCTGAGCCCCTCCTCACCTATGAAAAGAAATATCGAGGATGCTATCGAGTGGGCGAAGGAGACCAAAGTCGACGGTAAGCCTGTAATAGAGCATGCAGGCGTCAAGACTACGCTTGCTGAACTGATAATGGAAGTCGAAGTCCTCAAGATGTTGAATTACCAGGTAGCCTGGCTGATAACCAATGGCGTTGTTCCCTATGCTGAAGCTTCAATGGTCAAGGTATTCGGCTCCCAGCTATATCAGAAGGTGAACCAGACATTGCTGCAGATAATGGGACAATACGGGCAGTTAAAGACCCAGTCTAAATGGGCCCCTTTGAGAGGGAGGGTGGAGAAGGCGTTCAGAAGTGATATCGTATTCATTTTTGGCGGCGGCGCACTTGAGGTCCAGAAAAACATTATAGCCATGGCTGGCCTGGGCATGCCCCGTTATAAATAGAACAGGTTGGATGGATTCGACCACTTGGAGGTAATTACTGATGAGCCAGGGTGTCTATGAAAAACTACAGGCAATGGTAGGGGAAGAGGCCGGGCCCTTCGAAGCTCCCAACGAGGTAAACAGGGCAATGATACGTCACTGGTGCGAAGCTATGGAAGACGGTAACCCGCTTTACAGCGACGAAAAGTATGCCGGGAACTCCAGGTATGGCGGCATCATCGCTCCATCTCAGATGGTACAGGCTTATTGCATGCCCCCGCTGTGGCCCAAAAGGATGATGCCGGATCCGCAGGCAAGGGCAGTGAGGATGATGGACGAAGCTGGCTATCACGGCGTGGTAGCCACCACTACCTCACAGGAATACTTCCGTCCCATGCGGCTGGGAGACCAGCTAAGCTACAAGATAAAGTTTGTCAGCGTATCTCCTGAGAAAACGACCAGACTGGGAACAGGACACTTCCTGACCTCCGAATACACGTATACCAACCAGAAAGGCGAAGTGGTCTGCCTGCAGTCTTTCACAATCCTCAAATTCAAACCGGCAGTTTAGGAAATACAGGAAAGAGGTTTATATGGCTTGGAAATCAGTCCACTGGGATGAGGTCAAAGAAGGAGACGAACTCCCCACCCAGAAACGTGACATCACCCGTACCACGGTTATTGCAACAGCTATTGCGACCAGGGATTTTACTCCTGTGCACCACGACCACGAAGCAGCCCGAAAGTCAGGAGCCAACGATATCTTCTTAAACATACTTACTACAGGCGGTCTCATCGGCAAGTACATGACCGACTGGAGCGGCCCCGAAGTGCAACTGAAGAAGATGGTGATTCGCCTTGGTGCTACCTGCTATCCCGGCGACACCCTGACCAGTAATGGCAAAGTGGTCAAAAAATACACCGAGGGAGAGAACCATCTGATAGACATCGAGTACAACCTGACGGTAGCCACGGGGCCTCATGCCTGGGGAACCGTAACCATGATTTTGCCTGCCAAGAGCTAAGGAGGCATCTAAATGTCAATGTTCGACCAGTATCTTGCCCGAAGGTATCGGACAACGGTGAGGCCGAGACCTGAGGACTACAAAATAAAAGACAACGTCGCTATCGTGGGTATAGGCGCAACCGAATTCTCCCGTGATTCCGGCAGGAGCGAGTGCCAGCTTGCCTGTGAAGCCATAAAGGCAGCGGCTGATGATGCAGGGCTGAAAATCGAGGAAATAGACGGCCTGGTCAAGTTCGCCATGGACTACACGGACGAGATGCATATTGTCAGCGCCCTGGGAATCCACAGGCTGAACTATTTTGGAGAATGCGGCTGGGGCGGCGGCGCTTCCTGCGCCACCATCTTGCATGCAGCAACGGCGGTTGCCGCGGGTGCAGCCAAATATGTCGTCTGCTACCGCGGCATGAATGAGCGCTCCGGACGCCGCTACGGTCGCATACCCGGCGTGGAGCAGGTGATGGTCTCGCCCAATGACCACTACGGCTCCATTATGCCCTACGGCTTCGCCACCCCGCCTTCTTGGGTTGCCATGTTCGCAACCAGGTATATGCACGAGTTCGGAGCTACCAGCGACCAGCTGGCCTCGGTCTGCATGGTTTTGCGAGAGAATGCCTGCCGGAACCCCAAGGCAATGTTTTACGGCAAGCCGCTCACTCTCGAAGACTACCGGGCGGCCAGAATGATCGTGGAACCTCTGCGGCTTTTCGATTGCTGCGTTGACACCGATGGTGCAGTGGCAATCATTGTGACCAGCACTGAAAGGGCGAAGGACCTGAAGCAGCGGCCTGCCATCCTCCTGGGTGCCACCCAGGGCATAGCCACGCAGGGCGAGATGATGACAAGTGTCTACAGGCCCAGAATCTCAGGCATCCCCGAGTCCTGGTATGCCGGACAGGAGCTCTGGAGAGTGTCAGGGGTAAGCCCTAAAGATATAGATGTTGTCCAATTTTACGATGCCTTCAGCCCCCTGATTCCCATGCAGTTGGAGGAATACGGTTTCTGCGGTGTAGGTGAAGGAGCAGCATTCTGCGAAGGAGGAGACCGCATAAGGCTGGGTGGAGAGGTCCCCTGCAACACATCCGGAGGGCATCTATCGGAAGCTTACATCCACGGCATGAATTTGATTGCAGAGGCGGTGCGGCAGATAAGGGGCACTTCCACCTCCCAGGTAAAAGATGCCGAACTCAGCCTTGTCACGGGCGGTCTGGGCGTACCCACCAGCGCCCTTCTTCTGAGGAGGTAACAGATGGTAATGGAATACAATCCGGCAATCCCGCTTTTGCGACCTCACATCGATCTGGACAACCAGGGATTCTGGGAAGCTGTAAAGCAGCATAAGCTTGTCTTCCAGAAGTGTAAGGATTGTGGTCTGTTCGTACACCGGCCAAGACCGATGTGCCCCAGGTGCAACTCTACAGAAAAAGAATGGGTGCCTTCCTCAGGCAAAGGCACAATTTACAGTTGGGTTAACTTCGTCTATGCCAATGCTGCATACCCGGGGATAAAGGTCCCCTATCTGGTGGTCGTGGTGGAGATGGAGGAGGGGGTACGTATGATAAGCAATATGTATGATTCAAAAAGAGAAGACATATATATCGGGATGCCGGTGGAAGTGGTTTTCGATGATATTGCAGATGACCTGACACTTCCCAAGTTTAAAAGAAGGGAAGCTGAGACGAAGGTGATACGATGAGTGTATTGAGAAATATCAAGAATAAAGTGGCTATCGTCGGCATTGGGATAAGCAGCTTCTCCAGGGATTCCCGGCAAACCGAGCTGCGGATGGCTTGCGATACCATAAAAGCAGCTCTCGATGATGCCGGACTAACGACTGATGATATCGATGGCCTGGTGAAGCAGACCGATGACGCCTCCGATGAACATGCCATTACCAGTTCCATGGGAATGGGAAATTTGACCTACTTTGGGGAGTGCCGCTGGGGCGCAGCGCCCAGCGCCATGGTCATGCGTGCGGCTATGGGGGTTGCCACAGGAACTGCCAGCTATATTGTCGTCTACAGGGCCGTGAACGGCTCGTCCGGGAGGCGAATGATACCGAGCATGCGTACCTCGGGACAGATGTCTACATCCGACCTGCTCCAGTGGACATTCCATGCTCCCTTCGGGCATATGTCTGAGGCAGGGCGGGTCGCTATGATTGTGCGCCGGTACATGCATGAGTTCGGTATCAACAGCGAGCAATTCGGCTGGGTACCTCTGGTGTGCAGGGAGCATGGCGCTCAAAATCCCAACGGCATGTACTACAAGAAGCCGATTACCATCGAGGACTACCGTAAATCTGAGATGGTTGTGGAGCCTCTGCGAAGGCTGGATTACTACGAAGAGGCTGATGCGGCTGCTGCCCTGGTCGTTACTACCGCAGAAAGGGCAAAAGACCTGAGACAGAAAGCTGTCTATGTGCTCGGAGCCGCTCAGAGCATGGTGCCTGAAACCGAAGAACAAAACTCGTATTATCGGCGGTCTATATCGGGTTTCCCTGAGATGGCGCAGATGGGAAAGAAGATTTTCTCCATGGCCGGTGTTGCCCCGAAGGATATAAATTGCGTTCAGCTCGATGATTCATACGGGCCTTTTGTACCTATGCAGTTGGAGGGATTGGGATTCTGCAAGCGGGGCGAAGGCGTGGATTTCTGCAATGGCGGCAGCCGTATCAGGCTGGGAGGCGAGCTGCCTCTCAATACCTCCGGCGGCTCTCTGGGCGAAGGCCATTTATACGGTATGAACCATGTCATCGAAGCAGTGCGCCAGATAAGGGGCATATCAACAGCCCAGGTGAAGAATGCCAAATTAGTGCTGGTTGCCTCAGGGGCAGGCAGCCCGGCCAGTGGCCTCATTCTAGGAGGTAAATAATGAGCATGGCTTATGATACGGAACATCCTGTACCCATGCCCCCCATTCTCTGGGATAACAAGGGCTTTTGGGAAGG
>DAOUMT010000306.1:0-8752 GCA_034409195.1 Dehalococcoidia bacterium | reverse complement strand
TCTGTGCGTGCCGCATTCGGCATGAGTAACCTTTTCGAAGAAGCCCCTCGCTTTCATCTGCGGGTCATTATATGCCTGGTCCGGGTGTTCTACTGGTCCGGCAGCCACTCCCTTTTTCTGCAGTGTGTACATAACCTCGAAGCTGTCATGCTGGCTGGTCCATTCCCCGATGTGTTTGTCCAACTCGTCATGGTTGCGCCACCTGCTGAGGCTGTCAGCAAACTTGTCGTCCTCAGCCCAGCGAGGATTACCCATGGCACGGCAGAAGCCACGCCATTCCTCATCAGTGCGAATGGTGATACACACCCACCTGTCATCGCCCTGGCAGGGATAGCACCCCTGCACGGCCCCGTACAAGTCGCGATTGCCGCTTCTTTCTGTGATACGGCGGTTCATGGTATAGTCCATGATGGCCTCACCCAGTTGAAGCATGGTGGCCTCGGTTTGCGCCATGTCGATGTACATACCTCTGCCGGTCTTGTTGCGCTGGTGCAGTGCCATTACGACCATGAAAGCGCCTGCTGTTCCCGACGCTTCGTCGCAATGGTAGATTGACGAATTCGCCGTCACGTCTCGGTCCGCATATCCTCTGAGATAGGTATGGCCCAGGAAGGCATCCTGATGAGCGCCGAGAGAGCGAAAGTACTTGTAGGGTCCCGTTTGGCCGAAGCCGGACATGGAGAGCATGATGATATTTGGGTTCCATGAGCTGATTACGTCGTACGTGAGGCCGAAGTCCTCCATGACGGCAGGCTGGCTGTTCTCAATAAAGACATCGCTCACCTGTATTAAGCGCTTAATTATTTCTTTGCCCTCGGGCTTGACAGGGTCCACCGTGCAGGACAGTTTATTGCGGCCATGCACATTGAACATGCAGCTCCGGTTCCACGGCCTTCCATTCACCTCATCGTAACCTTCCTTGAGATAGGCGGCGTAGCCGCCTTTGACGAAGTCGACAGCGAATTTAGGATGCCTGGGGGCTGGGCCCCTGGTGCCCACGGCAAGATAGTGGATGGATTCGACCTTGATGACCTGAGCGCCCCAATCGGCCAGGTGATACTCCACGGTGGGGCCGGCCCACATTTGAGTCATGCCGATAACCCTTATGCCGTCTAGTGGTAGCTTCGCCATCTCAAATAATCCCCCCTTCCCTCAATTTCACGAGGTCTTCTTTGGAATAGCCCAGGGAGGTATAGACCTCAACGTTGTGCTGCCCCAGCAGTGGCGCGGCTCTCCTTATTTTCCAGGGCAACTCAGAGCATGCGGCAGGCCTGCCCGGATAGGTGAGTTTACCTACCACCGGGTGTTTTGCCTCCGCCCAGAAACCCCTTTCTTGAAACTGGGGGTTCGTGACCAGGTCTTCGGTGGTATTGATGGGAGCGCTGAGAACGCGTCCTTCCTGGCACACCTCGAAGATCTCTTGCCGGGTTCGCTCTAGTATCCAGGGGTACCAGATAGTGTTCAGAAACTCCTCTCTCTTTGCCTCATCGAACTGGTTCGCACCGCCATAGGTCTCCACGAGGGACATCTTGAGCACCCTTTCGATCCTATCAATGAACATGAAGCCACCGGCCACATCGACGTAGCCGTCTTTGCAGGGGAAAATGCCGTAGGGGTATTGAAGCAGCCCTGCTATGTCCATTCTCGGAGTTAGCTCTTTGTTATACTCGTAGGCCAGGAGCTCGCTCATCCTCCTGTCGATAGCGCCCATCTGCGTTTCCATCAGGGAGACATCCACGTGCTGGCCAATTCCCTGCATTCTGGCGGCATAGAACGCCATCATGGTAGCCGTTGCCGCCATATATCCTCCCTGGTGTTGGATAACGTTCATGCCCTTCTTGACAGGCTCACAGTCACCGACGCCGGTGCTGCACATGGCCCCACCCATAGCATAGATGATGGCATCCGATGCTTTGAAGTCGCGATACGGGCCTGTCTGGCCGAAATTGGAGACGGAGGTCATCACCAGTCGGGGGTTGATCTTTTCCAGGGTCTCATAGTCGAGGCCGAGCCCAGGCATAACATGGGGGCTGAAATTTTCCACAAGTATATCTACATCTTTTACAAGCTGTTTGAAAATCTTTTTCCCCGTAGGTGTCTTCAGGTTCAGGGTGATACTACGCTTGTTGGTGTTGAGGAACAGGAACAGACCACTCTTCTCAGGATGAGGGTCGTCCTGGTAAAATGGCCCCAGGCTTCTCGCCGGGTCGCCCTCTCCCGGCCTCTCGATTTTGATAACATCAGCGCCGTAGTCGGCAAAGAACTTGGTGCAGGCAGGCCCAGCTATGTGCCAGGTCAAATCGAGCACTCGAACGTCTGATAGCGGTTGCTCAGCCATTATCACCTCCTGGAATCTAAAGCAGCTACAGGGCGAGACCTCTCCGCCCCAATTCATCGGCGACCTCAGGTAGCCCAAGCTCATTCAATCTCTTCTTAGTTTGCAGACCGCTGGCTACATCCCACCCCCGGAGCTGATAATACTCACTCTTCATTCTCTCGAACTCGGCTCTGTCCACCACCATGCCGACTCTCGAAGTAATCTCACCATCTTTGCCTGGGGCCTGGGCTTTGGGATTCATCTCGTTACCTTTGAGCGGCATAGTGAAGAGGGCTTCGGGTATCATGTCGCTTCCCCTTCCTTTATGCCCTTCCCTGATGTGTATGGCACGCTGCACGTTGAACACTCTTTCCCCAATCCGGTAAAGCCCTTTTTCGTCTATATCGTGTCCGGTAACTGCGGCGAGCATCTTGCTGTCTATAGAGGGGTCGCCTACATGGTCTCCTTCCATAGTATGCGTCACCGGCCAAGTGAAGTCGCAGAGTATGAGGCATTCCTTGGCGTACTCACGGTCCTGGATAGCAGCCGCCGCCAGAGCTTTTCCGTCATAGGTCGAGAAATCGGCTGCAAGCTCGCTGCCCCAGAACCTGGCAGCTATCTTGCGAAATACCTCGCTGGAGAGATAGGAGTTTTCGGGATTATTGGCCCAGTTAACCCACTGAAACAGTACAAGGCCCATCTCATGAAGCTGGTTCACAGACTGCCTTGGTTCCATCGCATAGAGTAGGCCGTGTGCCGGGAAGGTGCGCGGGCAATAGCTAAGCAGGTGACCGGCCTTGGATATATAGTCGCCGACCAGCTCCACGGCTTTGGGGCCCAGCGTTTCTGCTGCTCGCTGTATGCCCCGGGCCAGAACGTCGCCAAAGCCCTCGCGGAACGCCATCTTCTTGACCAGGGCTTCCATGTACTCCCAACTTCCTACCTTGGACAGAGGGATGCCGGTGTTCTCGTCCGTCAGGATGCCTGTGTGCCGGCACCGCGAGAGCCATTTCATCATCGATTCAATGGCAAGTGCGTCGATTCCGTACTCATCGCACAACCTGTTGACGTAGAAAGTGGTTTCCGTCGGTTCGGTATAGTACTTGTTGACCTTATCGAGATAGAAAAGCGAAGAGCCGCACAGGGACTTGCCCTTTTTTGTCCCGTCTCGCGATTCTACAATTATCCTTCCGTCGAATCCAGCGCAGCCCAAGCAGAGATCTAGCTTGGTCTTCTGACCGGATACGACTTCTATATGCGCCTCAGGTTTGCCAATCTCTTTTTGATAGTCCGGCCCCTTCCATAACAACTCGCGGACCTTTTTCTTCACTTCTGTAAGCCTTTCAGGACTGGCCAGGTTCATTTTTCCATTGCCTCTCACCGCAATAGCCTTGAGGTTCTTGGAACCCATTACGGCTCCGAAGCCGCTCGAGCCGCTGGCGTCGTTGTCGGCGAGAACAATGGCGTAGGATACGAGGTTTTCTCCGGCGGGGCCACAGGCTACCACTGCAAAGTTGCTTCCGAACTGGCTCTTCAAGGTTTCACGAGTCTCGACTGTGCTCTTGCCCCACAGAGCGGAAGCGTCCCTTATCTTGACTAAATCATCCTGGATAAATAGATATACCGGTTTTTCAGATTTACCGTGCACTACCAGGGCATCGTAGCCGGCGCACTTGAGCTGCCAGCCCCACCTGCCGCCAAGGTTGCAGTAGGAGAACTCCTCGGGAGTCATGGCCGGGGCCTTGCCACAGACCTGCCACCTGGAACCGGACAGTCCGCTGAATCCGGCCAGGGGCCCGGTAACAAATATCATCCGGTTCTCGGGGTCGAAGGCCTTGGCGTCAGGAGGCACTTCGTCCCAGTAAATCTTGGCCGCGATGCCTCTTCCCCCCAAGAATCTGTCTACATACTGCGCAGTGGGCACGGTACTCATCTTTCCTGAGGATAAGTCCACCCTGAGGATTTTACCGGCGTATCCATACTGCTCGGTCATTTTCGTCCCCCAACCAGACTCTTTTTAGATTTCGGTTTGAAAACGACCGAGGGCTTCAAATCATTAGAATAAGTGAAGGACACAGCTTCAGTCTTATCACCATACTTCGAGCGAAGCTCATCTATGGGGCCGGCGTCCAGTGCTCTCATAGGGCATCCGGCCACGCAGATAGGCTTCTTCCCTTCCTCCAGCCTGTCCAGGCATAGATTACACATCCACATTTTGGCATTCTTCTCCGCTCCAAACTGCGGAGCACCGTAGGGACACGATTGCAGGCACATGTCACATTCGTCTTTGCCCAGGCACTTCGCCTGATCGACGACAACAATACCATCCTCTTTCCTTTTCGTGATAGCTCCGGCAGGACATGCCTCCACACAGGCAGGATGGGCACAGTGATAGCAGGAGGTAGCAAGCCACGCGACGAACACGTCAGGAAATTTGCCTTGCTCTATGGTGATCACCCTCCGCCAACTGGCCGGACCGGCCGGCACGTCATGCCAGTCTTTGCAGGCCACTACACAAGTGTAACAGCCGGTGCATCGGGTCTGGTCGAAATAAAATCCTCTTTGCATTATCTTCCTCCTAGGCCTTTTCTACCTGTACCAGGCATGAGTTACTGGTAAATGCCCCGCCGGGTGAGCGGGTATCCAGCGTCAGTACATTGGCACAGCCCCCGTGATCGACGCCTTCCTTGTCGGGCTTGTACCACGATCCCTCTGGCAGATCAGCGACTCCTGGCATAATTCTCTCAGTGACCTTCACCTGTATGACCACTTTTCCTCTGTCGTTAAAAACCTTTACCAGGTCTCCGTCTTTTATTCCCCTGGCTTTGGCATCCTTCGTATTCAGCCATATTACCTGAGGATCAACTTCCCTCAGCCACGGTATATTGTCGAATTGACTGTGGGACCGCCTCTTGGGATGCGTGGTGGTCAACTGTATGGGATAGTTCTTGGCCAGCGGGTCGTTGCGGCTCTCAAAAGTCTCTATATATTTGGGGATGGGAGGTAGCAGCGAGTTATTCATGTCGGCCATCTGCTGGCTGAAGATTTCAATCTTCCCCGATGGCGTGGGGAAGGGGTTATTCTCAATATCTTCAATCTCCTTCTTAAACGGGATGGACGGCGGATTATAGTATTTCTTTACGCCGGTCTCCTTAAATTTCTCAAAGTCGCCGACGCTCGGCGTCATAATCTGCTCCAGCCACTTTTCGTCTGTCTTATCGTTGTAGCCAGTGATCCCCAGCTTCTCAGCGAGGCTATCGCATATGGACAGATGAGAGCGCGATTCGCCGAGAGGTTCGATGACCTTTCTCTGGTAAGCCACGTGCGGCCCGGCACCCCATACGGCATCGTTGCGCTCAAAGAAGGTGCAGGTAGGTAGAATGATATCTGCAAACTTTGCCGTTGGAGTCATGAACTGCTCCTGCACGGCGATGAACTCAAGGGATTTCATCGCCTCAACCGCCTTGTTCACGTTGGGGTATTGATTGAGGTAATTCGCGTTGGCAATGTACACCATTTTATAGTCGCTATAGTAACCGCCGGCTTTGCCTTTAAGGATAGCATCCCAAATTTCGGAATTATGCAGCCGTGCCACCAGCCCCGGCCCCTTCGAAATCGGGGTAGGAAGGGCATCTTTGCGCATGGGCGAGCCGGCATCGACCGGATTGCCTCCTGTTCTCATCGCCGGCCCCATGGGGAACGGAATCTCTCCGCGCTGCGTGATCTCGGAACCTGCGCTGCCGCCAACTTTGCCGATGTTGCCTGTCATCGCCGCAAGGGTGAAAGCTGCACGATGAAACTGCTCTCCGAAGGCAGTGCGCCCCGGACCTTTGCTGGGCAGCAACGCTGCTGGCTTGGTAGTGGCGTATTCCCTGGCTACTTCTACTATAGTCTGGGCAGGCACACCGGTGATAGCCTCAGCCCACTCCGGCGTCTTGGCCACACCGTCTTCCTGGCCGAGGACGTACTCCTTGAACTTATCGAAACCTACGGTGTATTTATTGATGAACGCTTTGTCGTAGAGGTCTTCGATAATCATTACATGAGCCATAGCAATCATAGCGGCGGAGTCTGTGCCCGGCCTGATCGGGACCCACCGGTCAGCGACCAGGGCGGCTGTCTCGGTATATCTGGGATCGACTACGATGAATTTCGTGCCCTTCTCTCTAGCCAGGGCGAGATGGTAAGCCGTGCCGCAGCCATCGATGATGACGGCCGGATTCATCCCCCAGAGAATGGCGAGTTTGGAGTTGGGCAGGTCGCGTTGGTCGTTGCCCACCGGATAGCCGTAAGTAGCCTGGCAGGCGAACATCCAGCCCTCGTTCGAGGCCACGCCCCACATCAGGGTGCACCCTCCAGCCATGCAGAAGACCCGCACTGCCGTCCTGGTATTGTGCACCTGGCCGATGTCCCCACCGGTGGTGAGATATATCATCCCTGCGGGGCCGTAAGTCTCCTTGACCCGCTTGTACTGGCTGGCCACGGTCTCAAGCGCCTCGTCCCACGATATACGCTTGAACTTGCCTTCACCTCGCTCGCCTACTCTTTTCAGAGGATAAAGAAGCCGGTCCGGAGCATATATCCTCTGGCGGTACGCACGGCAGCGTAGGCAGTTCCTGAGCTGAGGCTCATCTCCGTCGTCTGTCTCCAGGCGTGTAATTACGCCATTTTTTACATGTACTTTGAGCAGACAGGCTCCACCACAGTTCATGTCAGTCCCGACATAGTATGCCTTTTCAGCATTCGCCATATTCATACCTCCTGGAAACTATTGCTCCTCAGGACCTCCGGTAGTAATAACCGGAGGCTTCAGGTGAATTAACCATCGGCAGGCATCAGCCCCCGTCGCCAGAGGGCTGTCCAGCAACTCTACTTGCACCGGGTGTTTTACAACAGCCTCAAACATAGCCTTTTCGAAATTGGTCCCGCATTTGCACCACAACGGCGTCGGCTTTAAATGCCCCTGGCGTATCATAGGGCAGCCGCACTCTCCCCTAGCGGTATGGCTGCCTGCTCCTTGAAAGTATTCATAATAAATAACGCTGCCTATCTTCACCAACTTCCTCTCACCGGGAAAGGCGTCGTTAAAGTTCTTTATAAACGTATCTATATCAACATCGGTGCTGAGCCCCGCGTAGGGAAGAAACAAAGAATTGCATAGTCTGCCCGTGGCTTCAAGGCACTTATTCCTCTCTTCCTCGTCGAAATCGGGTTCGAACATACGCTTGAAGACTTCAGCGTGAAGTAAGCCGATAAAGAATTCTCGCTGAGCCTTCTCTTCTTCAGACATCTCCTGAGTCATTTTCCATCCTCCTTAAGAACGTTTTTTTCCTTTCTTCTTCGCCTGTTGCGAAGAAGCATTTAAATAGGCCCGTCTCTTGCAGGTGGGCGATCCGTTACGAATACAACTGCTGGTCGTCTCCACTGCAACAGGTTTTCCTGTCACAGCTTCAAGCATTGTTTTATACCAATAATCCCCGCATCGGCACCATCCTGGCCTAGGTTCCTGATAGCCATCGCGTATCATGGGGCAGCCGCACGACCCTTCACCCCCGAAAAATTCGATATCGATGACATCACCCGTCCTTTTGAACTTGCGCACTCCGGGAAACCGTTCCGACACGTTCTTGAGGAAGGTATCGATATCGGTATCTGTGCTCAGCCCTGCCCACGGCAGGAATAGATTGCATCACATTCTGCCCGTTACCTCTACAAGCTTCTCCCTGGCTTTATCATCGAAGTCTTGCTCCAGCATGCGTTTGAATACTTCTGTCTTTAGCAGCCCCACAAAGAATTCGCGCTGGCCTCTCTCCTCTTCGGACATTCCGTCCGGTAATTTTTGAGTCATTTTCATTCCTCCTCAAAATAAGTTGATAACATGAAGAATCAATGCTTCTTATTTTTACTTCTGGTTGGCTCAAGCGAGCCTTGCGGCATTTCAATCGGGGACTTAGCTATCCTACCCAGAGCGTCGATAACTGCCTCCATATCATCCGGCGTATTGAGGTAACTCAAGCCAATACGTACTGTGCCATGCGGAGACGTACCGAATGTCTTATGGGCTGCAGCTGCGCAGTGAAGGCCCGCCCTCACTTTGATATCGAAGCTCTGGTCAAGAACTGCGCCCACCTCTGCCGGTTGCCATCCGTTCAAGTTAAAGGAGACAATTGGCACCTGATTAAGAACATTTTTGGGTTTGTAGATGGTAATCCCGGGAATTCTAGACAGACCCTCCAACAATTGAGTAAACAAGGCGTGTTCATGCAAGCGAATGCGTTCCATGCCCTGCTCGAAAATGTACCCGAGGCCGGCACCGAGTCCTGCAATGCCGACTGTATTCAGCGTGCCGCTTTCGTACTTTTTAGGTAGCTCGACTGGCTGCTCCTCAGACTCTGAATGTGAGCCTGTGCCGCCCTCGCGCAGAGTATCCAGCTC
>DAOUMT010000305.1:0-12114 GCA_034409195.1 Dehalococcoidia bacterium | reverse complement strand
CATGATGACAGTACCGGACGGCACTAGTGAGATGATGAAGCTGGTTGCTGGCTACACGCTGCTGGGAAAAGGCTTCTCCGCGTACAGTTGAATCTGGGATGCGGCTAAGGTTGCGCAGCCATCGGCGAACGATTTCCTTGCCACTCTTAAGCGTCTTACACCAGGCGCGATAAAGATGCCGCTGATGAAGCGCGTCGAGTTACACTTGCGCTTTTTCCAGCTCCTCTAAAAAAGCTGACCGGCCCTTCCAGTACTTCTCCCTTTCTACAAGTATCGCTGTTCCCTGCCCCACCGCCCCGGGTATAGATGCTAGCCCGTATCTGGAGTTCCGACGGTTCATCTCGTGGGCCATTGTCCCAAGTAACCATATGCCACTGGCTCCCACTGGGTGACCAATGCAGCAGGCGCCACCATTGACGTTCACTTTCTCTGGGTCAATGCCGAATTCTTTTATCAAGACTAAAGGAACTGCTGCGAAGGCCTCGTTTGTCTCCCAAAGGTCTATATCTTGCGCAGAAAGTCCTGCCCTTTCCAAGACTTTCTTAGATACCGAGCAAACACAGTATGGCGCCATCTTTGGGTTGCATCCTGCCCAGGCGATTGATCTTATAGTTACCATCGGTTTTAAACCCAATTCCCTAGCTTTCTCCTTGGACATAAACATGGCTGCAGCAGCTCCATCGGTTGATTTAGACGAACTGGCAGCAGTAATTTTCCCATCTGGCTTGTAAACGGGTGGCAGAGAGCGTATTTTCTCGATGGTTGAGTCACCCCTCACACATTGATCGTAGTCGAAGAGTGCTATTGTTCCATCGGGCAAATTACATTGCACCGGAATTATCTCATGCTTGAACTTACCCTGTCTCTGGGCTGTGGCAGCTCTCAGGTTGCTCCTCAGGGCCCACTGATCCAACTCCTCCTTAGATATATCAAACATGTCAGCAACATACTCAGCGCCGAGGCCTATACCCAGGATATCGGTTGGGTCAACTCTATCAAATATCTTGGCATTCGCCTGCCAGCGGGCGCTATATTCCTTGGCAAGCTCAAACAAGTCTGCATCAGGAGTGATAACAGGCATAGGAAAATGGGACAGGCTCTCTAGACCGCCGGATATAATGATATCCGCCGCACCCGTTTGAATTGACATTATGGCGATCTGTGCGCCCGCCATACCAGAACAACAGGCTCTATCAACACTGACCCCTGGAACTTCAAAAGGAAAACCGGCTGCCAGGGAGATATCTCTAGCAACATTTGCCTGCTCCCCAATCTGGGCTGGCGTACCGATGACAATATCATCGATTGCAGTGGGGTCAACCTTGGTTCGCTTAATCAATGCCTGCACTGTAATGATACCGAGATCGTCTGAGCGAACATCTGCAAAAAACCCCGGTTTTTTCTTGCTTGCCCTACCGAAGGGAGTTCGCACGAAATCTACCATCACTGCTTCTCTTAATTTGACCATCTACTCACCTGCCCTGGCTTCCTATCGCATCTGGTACAATCGGCAGACATCTCAAATAGAGACTTGTTAGGGAAAGTGCGCCGCTCGCATACGGGTTTTCAAAAAGATAACTCTCTTCGAGCGGTCTGTTGTACAAAAGCATTCTCTTCTGTTAAGGTAAATGAATTTATGTGCGGGCGTTGAATATACCAACGCCTAAAGGTGATAACTAATCAATCTAGGAGGTCTTTATAATTCCTTTTGCCATTCCGCGCCACTGACCTTCGGGTATTCTTACCAGGGAGTAACCTATATTAGGCCTGGTTACTATGAGCCTGGGGTTGCTGGGGTCTTCCTCTATTTTCTCCCGCAGGCGTCTGATATGAACCCGCAGGCTCTCTACACAACCGGGGTAGTTATCACCCCAGATTGCTTCTGCAAGTTGAGAGTAACTTACTACCTGGCCAGCGTTTTTCATGAGGCATTGGATAATGCGGTGCTCGACTATGCTCAGGCTCACCTCTTTGACGCCGTCAAATAATTTAAGTGTGGAAGGATCGTAGCGCCATGGCCCGCAGAAGAACGGTATCTCTCCACCTATAGGCGTATGCTTACGCAGTTGAACCTTTAGCCGTGCCAGCAATTCCGACTGTTTGAATGGTTTCACGATATAGTCATCTGCTCCCAACTCAAGCCCTTTAACGATATCCTCTTCCCCTCCCCTTACGGTAACTATTAGAACAGGGATTGACGAGAAAAGACGAATTTGCCTCAATACCTCGTATCCGCTGATATCGGGAAGACCTAGGTCGAGGATAACAATGTCAATTGTTCTGTTCTCGACAAGCTTCACCCCCTCTCCTCCTAAGTCGGTTGAAACCAATCGAGCCTCGGGCCAGCGTAAGGCAAAAGCCACGGAAATGGACTCCACAATCTCTGGGTCGTCTTCGATAATTAGTACCTCCCAGGTTTTGCTTTCCTTAGTCTGCTCCGTTCGTGGTTGACCACTCCCCGTCAAAGCTAAAGAAAAACTGAAAGTTGAACCTTTGCCCAATTGGCTTTTTACCCATATCTGACCACCGTGAAGCTCCACCACTGTCTTGCAAAGTGCAAGCCCTAGCCCCAGTCCGCTAAAGTGCTCCCTGTCGCTTTCTATGCGATGATAAGGGTTGAATAGCCGGCTCTGCTCATCATGAGATATCCCACGGCCGGTATCTTGAATTTCGACAACGAGACTGGTTTTATCCTCCACGGCTCGCAAAGTTACGCACCCGCCCTTAGGTGTGAATTTGAAAGCATTGCTGAGGAGGTTGGTAACAACCTGATGTAGACGGGCAGAATCAGCCTGAACTATAGGAAGAAAAGGAGGCAATTCCAAGACCAGGGATTGCTGTCGGCTTGCAGCCACTGGACTCATATCGTCAGCTACATCACGAAGTAATTGCGTCACATCAACTTTTTCGAGCTTCAACTGGAGCATGCCGATCTCGCTTCGTGCCAAGTCCAGCAATTCATCGATTCTCTTATCCAGGTTGGATGCACTTCTGTTGATACTCTTGGCCAGGCGGAGCACAGGCTCATCATGAAGCTCGGAAACCAGTAATTCACTCGATGCCTGTACCGAAGTTAGCGGAGTCTTCAGCTCATGTGCTAAAGCTCTAGTAAATTCCACCCTTCTCTTCATCTCCGCTTCCAGTTGCTCACGCAGGTCCCTCTCTTGCTTGTAAAGCCCTTCCAGCTTTGCCTCTGCATCCTTACGCTCGGTTATATCAATGAAAGAAGCCATAAGGCATACAGGTTTCCCTGCCTCATCTTTAACCACACTTGACGACAGAAGTACGTCGAAAGTCGAGCCGTCTTTCCTCAAAGCTACTGCTTCACCTTGCCAGCTTCCTGTTTCCTGCAAAGTAACCACTACTTCCGCAGCCTGTTCCGGGTATCGCCAGAATTCTGTGTAAGGCTTTCCAAGTACCTCATCATGATTATCATATCCCCACATTTTGAGAAAAGAATTGTTAACGTATTCGACGTGTCCTTCAAGGTTACCGAAAGCAATCGCGTTGAGGGAAGACGCAATAGCGATATCCTTTATCCTCAACTCGACTTCCGCTCTCCTACGGTCAAGGATCTCGCGGCTCAGCTTTTCGTTGGCGTTCGTAAGTTCACACGTGCGTTCTTCTACCAGCTCTTGAAGGTGATGGTGGTATTTTGCCAATTCTGCCTCAGCCTTTCGCCGCTCCGTGATATCGATAAAATTGACTACAATACCTCCCACAGCGGGATCAGAGAGAAGGTTGTTGCCAACGATTTCGATAGTATGCCACGAGCCATCTTTATGCCTAGCACGCACCTCAGCGTGTACTCGGGCGCCAGCATTTTGTGTCAGCTGAGCAAAGGCACTATTTGCCTTTGCGATATCATCCGGGTGAACGAACTCAAACCACCTATTTCGAACTTGGTCTGTCGGTTCGTATCCGAGGATGCGGTGATAAGATGAACTAGCATAGCGAACGGCACCACTACCATCTAGAATAATAATCGCATCCTGAGAATTTTCGATGAGGGATCGATAGTATTCCTTTTGGAGCAGTAGTGCCGATTCGGCATAACTGCGCTCAGTGATATCCTGCATGGCCAGAAGGATCAGATGAGTTGAGTTGGCTCCATTACATATTCGCCGGATATTTAACGATAGTGTCCGGTGCCCAAGCGTCTCTGAGTTGTGCTCTACCACAAAATTGTCGACAGAGTTGTTTTTGAGCAAACTCTGCTCCAGAAGCTCCTGTAGCTTTGATATGTCCCATGGACAGTTCCCTAACTCATATAACGGCTTCCCTTCGATCTCCGCAGATGATGCTTTAAGGGCCTGGTAAAAGGAATTGTTGGCCCAGACTACTCGCAGATCGGCATTAAGTACCACTAGGGGCTCGTGTAATATCTCGAGGAAATGCCTGGCGTGTTCATAAAATTCCTGAATCGCCTGCTCTCCCTGTTGAGATGATTCCTCACCTGATTTTTGGTTAGACTGCATATATTGTCTCCCAAATTATGGATCAAGTCAGTTTATTTCGGTATTTGGGTTCCTTGTAGACTCGATGGTACACTGGCTTTTTATTGCTGTCAACTTCCGGTCTGTGTGACTATTTTGAATCCAGGATATTAAGATCGAACCACTTCCATTGAGTTAGCCTATATATAGATGCAACTTACAAATATCTAATAAATCATTACAATTTTGTAACAACGAATGATTGTGGTATTGCCTAGGAGCTGTTTACCAATAGTATATTATCCGTACACCCTCTGGGATTATCCATTAATGATAAGGAACTCGTAATGGATTTCAGGTTCAGTGAGGAAGAAGAAGCCTTCAGGAAGGAAATTCGTGAATTCGCGAAAAGGGAGTTGCCCTCTGACTGGTATTGCGTGATGTACAAGGATGAGGATAGCGATGAGGACTGGGCCCAGTCCATGTCGATATCCAAGAAGTTGGCAGAGAGGGGCTGGCTTGTCATAGGCTGGCCTAAAGAATATGGAGGCCTGGGCGCTCCTATGACGAAGCAGCTTGTATATCAGGAGGAGGTCTGCTACTGCGGTGTGCCGGGCATCACTATGGGCGCCGGCGGTGTTACCTGGGTTGGCCCCTCACTCATGCTCTTCGGGAACGAGGAGCAGAAGAAAAAGTATCTATCTCTGATTGCCTCGGGTGAGCCCGATGGGGTCTGGTGTACCGGCTATAGTGAGCCTGGCGCCGGTTCCGATTTTGCCTCACTTCAGACCCGCGCTGTAAGGCAAGGCGATGAGTACGTTGTAAATGGGCAAAAGACGTGGACCACTATGGCCCACAGAGCTCGCTGGTGCTGGCTCGCCGCCAGGACTGACCCTACCGCTCGCAAACACAGGGGGATAAGCATGTTCATTGTGGACATGAGAACCCCTGGGATAACCGTCAACGCGGTTAACAGCATGGCTGACTATCATTCCTTCAACGAGGTATTTTTCGATAACGTGCGAGTCCCTGCTTCGAACTTGGTGGGGACGGAGAACCAAGGTTTCTTTCAGGTGATGATGGCCCTCAGTTTTGAGAGGACAGGCGTTGCTGGCTTTATTGGTCGGGCCAGGCGAATATTAGACGAACTGGTACAGTATGCTAAAGAGACGAGGCGCAATGGCGAGGCGCTTATTAAATCTCCAGTGATCAGGCAGAAACTGGCGGATAGAACGGTTGAGATCGAGATTGCTCGTATACTTGCCTATCAAGCAGCGCTAAGCGAAGGCAGTAGGTCCGAGTATGAGCCTCCAATAGCCAAAGTGTTCTTTGATGAAACACTGGAGCGGGTGGTCAACACCGGGATGCAAATATTGGGTCCTTATTCGCAAGTCCGGTCGGGCTCCAGGTGGGCAAAGCTTAGGGGAATACTGGAACGCGAGTACGTGACCTTCCACACTTTGAAGATTGGTGCTGGAACAGATGAGATACAGAGGATGATTATTGCGCTCAGGGGATTGAATCTACCCAGACAGTAATTCTTTCAGCGCCAGCCATAACTTAGCCTCAAGCTCTTAGCTTAGGAAAAAGGAAGGTGACAATGGATCTTCACTTGACAGAAGGGCAAGAAATGCTGAGAACACAGGCCCGCAAGTTCCTGGCGAAGGAATGCCCTAAATCCTTGGTTAGGGAGATGGAGAATCATGAGAAGGTTCATTCCCCCGAACTATGGCGCAAAATGGCGGAGCTAGGATGGATGGGACTGGTCCTCCCCGAGGAATACGGGGGGAGTGGAGGAAGCTTCCTGGATTTGACGGTCCTTCTCGAGGAGATGGGGCGAGTCCTGCTTCCAGCGCCCTTCCTACCAACTGTAATCCTTGGTGCTCTTCCGATTCTGGCTGCAGGCAGTGAGGAACAAAAGAGGGAATTCTTGCCTAAGGTAGCTAAGGGTGATCTGATTCTCACCGCAGCTCTTATGGAACCCAATGCTAGGTATGATGCCGCGGGTGTCACAGTTCGGGCAGTGCCAGACAAAGATGGGTATGCAATCAACGGCACGAAGCTCTTCGTACCATACGCTCCTGTAGCCGATTATATGCTATGCCCAACTCGGACGGAGGATAACGCGAGACCCGAGGATGGGATTACCGTCTTCCTAATAAGAGGTGGTGGCAAGGGCGTCCTGAGCGCTCTGGTGGATACCATCGGATCCGACAAGCAATATGAGGTTACCTTTGAGGGTACAAGGGTTTCAAAGAGTAATGTGATTGGGCAGGTGAACCATGGTTGGGAGGTAATGAGGGCAATCCTAGAGAAAGCTGCGGTGGCTCAGTGCGCGATGATGGTTGGTGGCGCTGAGCAAGTTCTGGAAATGGCAACTAATTATGCCAAGGATAGGATTCAGTTTGATCGGCCTATCGGTAGTTTTCAAGCAATCCAGCACAAGTGCGCCAATATGATGATAGATGTCTATGCGGCAAGGTATGCAACCTATAAGGCAGCCTGGAAGATAAGCGAGGGGTTCCCCAGCGCTATAGAAGCCTCCATGGCCAAGAGCTGGGTTAACGAGGCTTACAGGCGGGTTTGTGTTGAGGGGCATCAGATACATGGTGCCATTGGTTTCACAAGAGACCATGACATGGGTCTCTATTACCGGAGAGCCAAGGCGTCAGAACTAGCTTTTGGTGATAGCGATTTTCATCGCGAAATAGTAGCTCATCAATTGGATTCAGACTACAAGCATATCTGACGATGAGGTCGCTGTGTTAAAGAATGCAGCCGCTGCCTAAAGCGATTAAGACGGAAATCGTGTGCAATATATCTAAACCAAATATGAAAGGCTATTCATATAGCTGGGAAATCTGAGCGGAGAATTAACAATGCCTAAGCCACTGGAAGGCATTAGAGTGCTGGACTGGACAGCGTGGCAGCAAGGACCGATCGCTACTGCCTTGCTGGCAGATATGGGGGCAGAGGTTATCAAGATCGAGCCACCCGAGGGTGAGCCGGGTCGAGGCATGCTGAGGATGTATGGACGGGATTTGCCATTGAATTTCTACTATCAGAACCAGAACCGGGGCAAGAAAGGGATCGTGCTAAACCTGCAAAAGCAGCAGGCGAGAGAGGTTCTTTACAAGCTGGTGAAAAAATCAGATGTTTTCGTTACTAACTATCGCGAAAGTGTTGTCAATAGGTTGAAAGTGGATTATCAGACGCTAAAGAAATACAACCCGAAGCTTATTTATGCCTATAGCTCTAGCTATGGACCCGATGGGCCAGAGGCTGACAAGATGGCTGCTGATTTCGCTGGACAGGCGAGGGGAGGTTTATGGAGTATTACGCAATCGGAGGACCTGGTGCCAACACCTATCGGAGCCGGCTTTGCCGATGAAGTTGGGGGATTCGTGTCGGCATATGGGGTATTGTTGGCCATCATTGCGAGAGAACGATTCGGCATTGGACAGAGGGTGGACGCCTCTCTATTGGGTGGTCAGATTGAAATGGGGCGTCTTTTGCTGCACGCATATCTGGCAATGGGTGTACTTCCACCGGGGTCGCTGTTGAAGGGTGCTAGAAACCCACTCTACTACATTTATCAAGACAGCGCCGGCAAATGGTTTGTCATCGCTGCTTTACAAGCGGACAGATTCTGGCCCCAATTCTGCAGAGTATTTGGCCTCGAAGAGTGTGAGAAAGACCCTAAGTTCGAAAATCAGATAGTAAGAGGGGATAACTTTGACGAACTAATTCCCAGGATAAAAGAGATTGTACGTACCAAAACAAGAGATGAATGGCTTAAGCTCCTAGAAGGTGCAGGGCTCCCGGTAGCACCAGTCAATGATTATTCGGACGTCGCCCAGGACCCACAGGTGTTAGCCAATCGGTACATTGTGGAAATCGACGACCCAATTCATGGAAAGCTTAAGCTTCCGGGTATCCCGGTGCGGCTGAGCGAAACGCCGGGCAAGGTGGAAAGGCTCGGCCCTGAGCTAGGTCAGCATACTGAGGAAGTGTTGATGGAGCTTTGCGGTTATACTTGGGATGACTTGGCCAAGTTGAGGGATCAAGGCGTCTATTGAAAAGAACAGTTAGAAACTCAGCTTAACGTGACGGCATTTGCCTCTTAATTTGGAGAAGAAATCCAATGGCTAAAGCAGAGTTAGAAAGTCAGGGGCTGTCTGAAGCGGAGCAGATATCTCAAGCGCGAAGCCAGAGAGCCAGGCAGCTAAAGGATAGAGGTAAAAAGATCGTAGGATACTTCTGTGCCTATACTCCAGTGGAGATGTTGACTGCAGCCGGCCTCGTTCCTTACAGGATTATGGGTAATCCCAGGGAACCTGCAGTCCGTGTCGACAGCTATCTTGAGAGTATAATGTGCTCCTTCGTTCGCAGTTGCTTCGATGTTGCTATCCGGGGAGGCTATGATTTTTGGGATGGTTTTGTAGCGTGCCACGCCTGCGACAACATAGGCAAGATATATAACATCTGGCGTCATAACTTAAAACCTTCGTTTTCCTACTTCATCAATGTACCAAATACAACTTCCCCGGCCTCTCTGAAGTTCTTCCAGGCCGAGCTTGCCACATTCCTGGGGCGTCTTGAGACATTATCAGGTAGCAAACTTACTGAGCAACACTTAATCGAAGCCATCAAGCTGCACAATGAGAATAGAGCTCTTATGAGGGAAATCTATACGCTAAGGAAACCCGATCCCCCTTTACTTTCAGCAGTTGAGATGAACAAAGTACTGGTTGCCTCACAGAGCATACCGGTGGAGGAATCTAACGAGCTTTTGCGCGGTGTCATTCTAGATCTCAGGAAGCGTCATGACCGTCCGACACGCAAACCTGCCAGGCTCATGCTCGTTGGGTCCGAGATTGACGATTCCCCACTTTTTGGACTGGTCGAGGACAGCGGAGCCAACATAGTTGTGGATGATGCGTGCATAGGTACCCGAGTCTACTGGCACGATGTAAAGACCGAGGGCGATCCTTTGAATAACCTGGCTGCGCGCTATCTGGAAAAGGTGAAATGTCCTCGAACCGTAAGGCAATTGACAAGAAATAGGGAAGGCGACCTGGAAAATAAGTTCGGCCATATCCAGGAAATGGCGCGTGAATTCGGTGTCAACGGTGTTATTTTGTACATACTAAGGTACTGTGACAACTTTGGTTTCGATGTTCCAGATTTGAAGAGCTACCTAGAGAAAGCCGGCCTAAAGGTTCTTCATATTGAAGATGAATACCTGATAAGCAGCGCCAGGCTCAAAACGCGGGTTGAAGCATTCATAGAGATGATTGACTAAAGGGGTAAAAATGGCAGAAGCGCCAAAAGCGAAAACCACGGCTGTCAAGTCCACCGATACCGTCAGAAAGGTGCCTCGGCTGATCAAGGCTATGCTTGCGGAGGCTCACGACGCTAAGGCGCAAGGGAAGCCGGTGGCTTATTGTTTCCTGGGTAACAATTGTGACGAGATTGTGCGGGCTATGGGCATAGCGCCGGTTTGGCCTGAAAACTGGGCTGGATTCTGCGCTGCCGTACACCTCGCTGAGCCTTTCTTAAATAAAGCCAGCGCCGAGGGCTTTTCCGACAGGCTCTGTACCTACGCCACCTGTGGTCTTGGTTTCGATACCATCCGTCATGAGTTAGGAGAGGCGCCGACAGATGCCCCTTTCGGCGGCATGCCAAAGCCTGATGTGATGATAGGCATCGGCCTGATTTTCTGCGATGCCAGACATAAATGGTTCCAAGCAGCGCAGCGCTATCTAGACGTCCCCCTGTACACTATGGGCCTATTGGCCCCGCCTTATGATATCGACCCCGATGAGGTGCAGAGCTATTACATCGACTACATGGTGGAAGAGCTGAAGGGGCTAGTAGAATTTTTGGAGCAAGTAACCGGCAGGAAGATGGACTGGGATGACCTGAGCCACCGCATCGATATAAGCGATGAAACCAACAGGGTATGGTATGAAGCATATCAACTGAGAAAGGCGATTCCAGCCCCTATGCCGACGCAGGATGCTATGAGCGCGTTCGTCCCTGGCTGGTGTTTGCTAGGCACCCAGACAGCGCTCGACTTTTGCCGCGACCTCTATAACGAGGTGAAATATCGTGTGGAGAATAATATTGGGGCGATCCCCGATGAAAAGTATCGCCTCCTATGGGGCATGGGTATACCACCCTGGTTCATGTTGCAGTTATTCAACTACTTTGAGACTTACGGGGCAGTGTTCCCGATCGAAGCTATCTATAGACCGTTTGAGCCGGTGGAGATACCAGCGGGAGTGAGCCATCCTTTGGAGCGACTGGCATGGAGAATATACAAACGCGGAACCTATAGACACAACAAGGCCAGGAACCGCTCCGGTGATGCTGACGTCGAGCTTCTCATAGACTATATTGATGACTATAAGATCGACGGCGTAGTCATGCACCGGGCTTACTCCTGTCGCACAGTGCACACCGGTCAGCTTTATCAGCTAGCCCTGCTCAAGCAATACCGTAATCTCCCTTCTCTGCTGCTGGAGAGCGACATGGTAGATATGCGTAGCTTCTCCGAAGAAGAGGTAAAGAATAAGATAGAGACCTTTATCGAGATTGTGGACGCCCACAAAAGAGCTGGGAAAGCGTAACCTCTTTGAGTACGCACTGTAATTAAGGCTGTCTGAGTTAAAGCGGGAGTATCAAGGGCAAATATCTCCCTGTTCTATTTGCAGTAAATAAGCAAATTGTGAGGTGCTCATGGGAGAGAGAATTTTTGTGGAAGGCAATGAAGCTGTAGGCTGGGGGGCGCTAAGTGCCGGTTGTTCTTGCTATTTCGCCTATCCGATATCACCTCAGAATGAGATCATTGAGTTCTTTGCCCGGGAGATGCCTAAAAGAGGTGGGGTTTTTGTCCAAGCACAGTCTGAGACCGGGACAATAGGTATGCTTTACGGTGCCGCTGCCTGTGGAGTTCGAGCTATGACTTCCACCTCAAGTCCTGGCTGGGGCCTTATGCAGGAGGGGATGTCGAACCTCGCTGGCGCTCGTCTTCCCTGTGTAGTTGTCTTGGTGCAGAGGGTAGGTCCAGCGGTCCAGAACCTTCAACACGCTCAGATGGATTACAATAGTGTAACCAAGGGTGGCGGTGGCGGCGGCTACAGGAACATGGTTTTAGCACCGGCCTCAGTACAGGAGACTCACGACTTAGTGCAGCTCGCTTTTCATCTGGCTGACAAGTACCGCAATCCCGTGATAGTGCTAACTGATGCGCTGATGGGCCACATATTTGAAGCTCTAGAAGTCAAAACCTTGGACTTTGGTCCGCTTCCTAATAAGGAGGATTGGGCGCTAAGAGTTCGAGGTAAGCGAAAAAATGGAAAGCACATCGTATCCCCTGCTAAGGGCATGGTGGAGAACTACATAGATTACCTCTGCGATCTGAGAGACAAGTACAAAGCGATGGAGTCTGAGCTAAAGTACGAAGACTACAAAATGGAGGATGCTGAGCTTGTTGTTGTCGCTTATGGATACTGCGCTCGGTCATCTGCGGAAGCAGTAGATGCAGCCCGGGCTCAAGGTCTCAGGGTTGGGTTGCTGCGACCGATAACTCTCTGGCCGTTCCCCTATCAAAGAATCCGGGAAAATGCAGTTCAGGGGTGCAAGTTCCTGGTAGTGGAGGATAGCCTAGGGC